>NZ_CAWUDL010000057.1:0-44658 GCF_963920945.1 Anabaena sp. CCY 9402-a | reverse complement strand
TCATTTTGAAATCTCTCTTAATTTTTATTAGTAAATAAGATGCGTTTTCCCTAGGGTAATGCTCAGGCTCAGGCACAGAAGCAAAGATTGCAATTTCATTAACTCCCTATCAGGGATTGAAACGGCGAGATGAATAATAAAGGCTTCATCCTATATGATTGCAATTTCATTAACTCCCTATCAGGGATTGAAACAATAGTATTTTCGAGTAAGCCAGCCTCTTGGTACGATTGCAATTTCATTAACTCCCTATCAGGGATTGAAACTCAAAGCTTTCCTTTGCGCTGGCGCAGTAAGTCAAATTGCAATTTCATTAACTCCCTATCAGGGATTGAAACAAAAAAAGCTGAATTAAATTCTCAATTAGCTGATTGCAATTTCATTAACTCCCTATCAGGGATTGAAACAATGGCCAAGTAAATCAAATGCGTCGCCAAGCCATTGCAATTTCATTAACTCCCTATCAGGGATTGAAACCCGTTCGCGGTTGCTGTCCCGTTCGCTTTTGTTGTGATTGCAATTTCATTAACTCCCTATCAGGGATTGAAACTTTGCATCGTGAGTAACAACACTGAAAACAATAAATTGCAATTTCATTAACTCCCTATCAGGGATTGAAACAAGTTTACCAACGTAACCAGTATCAGCTAGGTTTTCATTGCAATTTCATTAACTCCCTATCAGGGATTGAAACCTTGCAATAGACTGCTATTTTTTTTAGGACAGATTGCAATTTCATTAACTCCCTATCAGGGATTGAAACATTGACAGGGAATCACCCAAAGTAACCGCTTGGTATTGCAATTTCATTAACTCCCTATCAGGGATTGAAACAGAGTAGAGACTATTAGAGAGTGGACTAAATCTGGATTGCAATTTCATTAACTCCCTATCAGGGATTGAAACAAACAATACGCTGCCCTTGATTATGCAGCAACCAATTGCAATTTCATTAACTCCCTATCAGGGATTGAAACTTCTAGGCTTAGACTGTATTCAACTACCCTCAATAATTGCAATTTCATTAACTCCCTATCAGGGATTGAAACCCAGGTGGGAAAAGTATCTCACCCTCCACAGCGTGAATTGCAATTTCATTAACTCCCTATCAGGGATTGAAACAGTGCAGGTGCAACATCAGACCCTAGCACCCATATTGCAATTTCATTAACTCCCTATCAGGGATTGAAACAGATTACAGCGATCGCACTTATCTCTGACCAGAATACCATTGCAATTTCATTAACTCCCTATCAGGGATTGAAACCAAATCTGGAGATGGCGGACGTGAAAAACATCCCAATTGCAATTTCATTAACTCCCTATCAGGGATTGAAACCCCAGTATCTAATTGCTGAGATTAGAGCGGTAAATTGCAATTTCATAAACTCCCTATTAGGGATTATTGCGTTCTTCTTTGCGCCTTTGCGCCTTTGCGCCTTTGCGTGAACAATCAAATAGTATTATTCAGCAACACCAAAATATTGATGTAACAGATCAAATTATCATAAGAGAAGGGCTAAAGCCCTTACTACAAACGAATATTGGGGAATTGGAGATGAAGATACATTACTTGCAGCACGTTCCCTTTGAAACACCTGCCAGTATTGAAAAATGGGCATTAGAACACAAACATTATCTTTCCGCCACTAGATTTTATGCGAACGAATCCTTACCGCCAGTGGAGGATATTGATTGGCTAGTGGTGATGGGTGGCCCAATGAATATTTATGAAGATAATCAATATCCTTGGTTGACACAAGAAAAGCAATTTATTGCCCAAGCAATCCAAGCCAATAAGACAGTAATTGGGATTTGTTTAGGTTCGCAGTTGATAGCAGATGTTTTAGGCTCTAAAGTTTATCCAGGAGAGAATAAAGAGATTGGTTGGTTTCCTATTGAACTAACAAATGAAGGTCAAAACTCAACTATTTTTAGTGCATTACCGCAGCAACTTACAGTGTTTCATTGGCATGGTGACACCTTTGATTTACCGCCAGGTGCGACTCGGTTAGCCTACAGCCAAGGGTGTCAAAATCAGGCGTTTATTTATAATCAGCGAGTCTTAGGTTTGCAGTTTCACCTAGAGTCAACTAAAGAGAGTGTTAGTCAAATTATTGCAAATTGCGGTGATGAATTGGTTGAAGGGAAATATATCCAGCAATCAACAGAAATGCTCGCTCAAACAGAGAACTTTGAAAAAATTAATACTATCATGAATAGTATATTAGATAACCTTGCTTATAATTCGTAACTGTTTGTAGTAATGACTTTAGTCCTTTTCAATTTTAAAAATAAGGGCTGAAGCCCTTACTACGAACATTATGGAACATTAGTATTGTGGGGAAATGGTATTAGGTTCAGCACCTAAACCTTGTGCTAATTCTGTAGAGGTGAGAGACTTAACGATACTCAAACCCAGAGAATGGCGAGAAATGGTTTTAGCATAAGCTGCACTCAGATAGGGTGCGTATTCTGCATTATTAGCTACATAGGTTTGGAAGAAAGGTAAACTCAAAATATTCATGTAGCGATGTGCTTGTACTGCATCCCCGACTAAATCTGGAGATAAGGGTACTTGCTTACTGCTGGGATGACTATTCCCAATGGTGGTGAAATGAGTTCCACCAACAAGCACGGCGAGATATTTTTGGGAACTAGCTAACCAAGAAAAGGGTAAGATTTGCTCATACAAAGCTGGTGCAATAGTATCTTCACTGCTACCAATCAGCATCACAGGGACTTTAATCTGATTAATCCCAGACTTGCCAAAAATAGAACTGGTGATGGGGTTAACTGCGATCGCAGCTTTGACTCGTTTATCTTGTAAGCTATCTAGCAGGGATTTATTTTTTATTCCCAAGGCGCGACACTGAAATAAAACAGACATATTCCAGGTTTTATTCAGTTTCTCTGGTTTGCAGTCTTGTTGCAACTGCCCAAAGTTAATCTTACCGCCAGCTAAGGCTAAGGCTGTGTAGCCTCCTAAAGATTGCCCAAAAACACCCACTTCTTGCAGATTTAGCTTACCTTTAAACTCACCATCAGACTGGTTACTAATTTCCAGTTGATTCAAAACATATTTTACATCTAAAGGTCGGTCTTGAAATTCCTCTGGTGATATGACTTCATTTGCTTGTTGACTCACACCCCGCGCTTGTTTAGCATCGCTACCGGGATGATTGGGAACAACTACAGCAAACCCGTGAGAGGCTAAATGTGTAGCCAAATATTGAAAGTTACTGCTGTCTGAACCCAAACCATGCGAAATGACAATTACAGGCGCAGTCTTTTTAATCCGGGGGAGATAAACATCTGTTAACAATAAGCGATGACGTGCAGAGTCAAAAAACTTGAGTGTATATTTTTGCGCCGGAATTTTGCCGTGATTGGCTAAATCTGGTAGTTGAGACAAACCTTTGGTATTGTGGATGCTAGAGGCTTCTAGATTAGATTTTTTGGTAACTACTGCGATCGCTTGGTGAGTTTTATTAACGATTTTCTGTAATTCCCCTGCGATCGTTAGACTTTGGGCTAAATTAATGTAGATACCGTTAGTAGGATATTTGCGTAATAAATTTAATAAAGTTAACCCTTCCGGTTCACTAGCTGCTAACACTAACGCTGAACGTAAAGCATTTAATTCCGGTTCTGTTTCTATGGTTTTACTTTGAATTACCTCCCCCAACCGCCGCAGTAAAAATTCTCCTTGGGGCGTGTACAAAAATTGCGACAATACTACCGAACTAACTTTCACCGGAGTATGTAACATTTGCCGCAATTCTTGAAACTGTTTCGGTGGTAAATATTGCTGATATATAGCTAATTCTTCATTGACGAAACCTGTTTTGGCATATACTTCTAAAGTAGCAACAGAAATAGATAACTCTAAACCTGAATAAGAGGTATAGACTCTTTCGGCTGCTATGGCATGATGATTTACTCCCGATGTTGGGAGTAGTATTGACAGAACTAGCAAGAGCGAATGTTTGCTCACGCTGCTAGTCCATTTATTCAATAAACTATTCATTGCTCAACTGTTTTGGTGGTGTAATGCTGATTGTTGGTAGTAATGCTGACACCCCAGTTGATTGGAAGAATTCGTAATTCGTAATTCGTAATTCGTAATTCGTAACGATGCTCCCCCCCGCTACGCTCTAAGCGTAGCTATGCCGCAGGCTTTACGTAATTCGTAAAACCTTAAATTTGAGTTGGATTTATTGGCTTGTGTTGTATAAACTTATTCTGATAATTCAGAATTTCAATGATTTTTTGTGGTGATTACGTGATGAAAATGTGGTTTTTTAGAAGATACACAGGTAGAAAAAGATTCACCCTTGAAGAGACTTAAACTGATGCTTGACACTAACGCTAATGATCATAACAAATGTTAAAAATCACTGCCTCAGTAATTTTAATGTAGCTTTAAACATTAAATTTCCTTGAGAGCATCCCACCGACAGAAGTCCCGCACGAAGAATAAAAGAAACAGATATTTCTATCCTGTCACCTGTCACCTGTCCCCTGTCCCCTATTCTTCTTCAGCGCGATCGCAATTGAACCACCTACTACTAAAAATGCCCCAAATACACCTAAAATTGTCAGCCGTTCTGGAGGGATTAAATTAGGTGCAATTAGTGATGTAAATTCTACTGCTATTAAAGTGACAATAGGAGCTAAAGCTAATACAGCACTAACACGGGATGCTTCCCAATGTTCCAAAGATTCCGCAAAAGCACCATAGGCAATGAGCGTATTTAGACCACAAAAAAGTAAAGTTACTAAATGAAAATTATTGAGTGTAATAATTGTATCTATCTTAGCTAGGGGAGTGAATAATAAAGCACATCCGCCATAAATCATTAACATAATATGGGCAGAAGATAGAGATTGTAATAATTGCTTTTGAGCCAAAGCATAGACTGCCCATACTACTGCACCTAATACCACTAAACCACTACCGAAAATGTATGTACTAGAGGAAGTAATTAAATTAGTGAATTGGGCGCGAAAAAATAGAACATAACCTAAAGTTAAGACACTTACACCCAACCATTGCCGCACATTGTAGCGTTCTTGAAAGACGACTAAACCACCAAAGCCCAACAACAGAGTAGCTAATTGAATAATCACCTCAGCGTTAGCGGGAGACGTTAACGCTAAACCCTGCATAAACAAAAAGTAATTAGCCGCTAACATCAGAGTAGCGATCGCTAACAATTTCCAACCATTAGCACTCAATTTTCCTAACTGCGGTAATTGACCGCGCATCCCTAAATATGTAGCCAGCAAAACAAAGGACACCAAAAAGCGAAACCAAATCACGGTGTAAACGTCCAAAGTTTGCAATACCACCTTGAGTGCGATCGGTAGAACGCCCCACAAGCAAACAGTCAACAAAGATAACGCCAGCCCCAAACGCCAGCGACCAGAACTATAGTGCATAATAATTCGTAATTCGTAATTCGTAATTCGTAATACCCTACGGGTTCGCGTAGCGTTCCGTTCGCGCTAGGGTTGCGTAGCAAAGGAAAGGCTTGCGCCTACTTAATTCGTAATTAAAAGAAATCCATCATCCAGGGAGAGACACCGGCAAATATTTGCGTAGCGGTGGAGAGTGCTGTGGCTGTTGCATCTAGTTTTCCGGCTAGTTGTAATTGAGAGGGTGTAAATAGGCTGGAGTATAGGGGTGCTAATCCTTGAATATCTAGCTTTAACTCACCTTTACCGCCTTTGGTGACTTCACCTCGACCATTGGCAACAGATAGAATAAATTTACCTTGGTTGCTGGTTAACAAGTTATCTTGTATGTCTAAATGTAATTCTGCTTCCACTCCTGGCGGATAACCACGGGCGGACAAGGCTTTGCACACATCAACTATTCTTAGCATCCAGCGATCGCTCTGGCAAATTTTAGCAGTTTGCTCTGGTAAAAGTAATGTCAGAGCATCAGTAATGGAACTCTTCCAGCGTACTTTGTCAATTTGGGAACGATGATTGGCCAGAAATGACCAGAAAGTGCGTGCTGCATCAGGGGAAAGCATCACCCAATCTTTAACTCGCACAATAGAAGCGTCTTTGGTACGTTCTTGAGTGAAGATGATGTAACCTTGGGGTTGGTCTTTGTCACCAATCAAGTAAGTATAGAGAGTTTCTTGAGCTTCTGTGTGAATTAATCCTTGCCAAATTGCGGGATGTCGATCTAAGTATCCGTGAGTAAGTTTTCCCTGTTGCTGATGTAGACTGTGAAATAGATCGTCATCTTTCGGGTCTACAGGTTGCACTGGTAAAGACTGTTCCCGTATCTGAATACTTTGTGTAGAAATTTCCCAAGTGCAGTAACTTCCAGCTTGTTCATAGCCGGCTTTGCGGTATAGGCGTTGTGTAGCTGGATAGAGAACCGAAATTGGTATATCCTGGGCGTGGATTTCCTGGAGAGCATTTTGGAGCAAGGCGATCGCAGCTCCATCCCCACGGTATTCTGGAGCAATACCCACCGCCGCCAGTCCCGCCATCGGTACACGCCCACCACCCCACCATTGACCCATCGAGTAAATTACCAAGCCACCAGCAACTTGTTGATCTCGATAGATAACACGAAAATTATCTAAACCAACAAGGTTGGCATAAATTTCACTGTCACCAGCCGACATAATAAAACACTGTTCGAGGATATGTCCTAATTGCCGAATATCCTCTTGCTGGGCTTTGGTGTATTTAAATTGAGGTGTCATTGCCTCTACCCTTAGTAGCACAGACTGACAATCATACTACAAAGAGTATGTTCTGTATTCTTCACCCAAGAGAATCACTCAATGGGGCAGTGGAGAGTCAGCAATTTTTTAATTTTTAATTGATCACCCCTATCCCTCTTACAAAAACATCTACACAGGTTTCAATATATTCTTCACTGCTGTATCTATGGGGCTGGAGTTTAACATCACGACATAGCATTCCGGCTAACAGCATTCCCCTAAACATTTCAACGGCTGCTAATAGATTAATGTCAGGTCGGACAGTTCCACGTTTTTGACATGATTGCAAGTAAGCTACCAGTTTTTCGCCCAAAGGCTTGGCTGCTTCTTCTATAACTTGCTTGGCGGCTTCTGGATGTCGCTTGGCTTCGCCGATAAAGGTACGAATTAGGTCTTCTTGCGCCTCCAGCATGGCGTTATACAACTGAGCATAATTTTTTAAGTCAGTGCTTAAATCCTGTGTCCATGCTTCTGGGTTAGCGAGGGCTTCGGTTTGCAGTGCTAGGGCATTTTCAATTACTGCTTTTAACAGTTGCTCTTTGCTAGAAAAATGGCGAAATAACGTTACTTCATTCACACCCGCTACACGAGCTATTTCACGGGTAGTTGCTCCTTGAACACCCAAGCCAGCAAATACCTGTGAAGCAGCCTCTATCAAACGTGTACGAGTCAGAGCAGAAGAACGGACAGTTTTAATCATTATTTGATTTTCAGTAATTGCTGGCATTGTTAAATTTCATTGAAAAATAGTTTTTAATGGAGATAAGTTAGCTCAGATATGATGGATTAATGTTTTTTAAATGGAAATCAAAATTTTATTTATCAGAAGAATATTAATCTCAATTGTAATGCGAAACACAAACCAATATCAAACTGTCTAATTTTATAAAAATCCGATTTCATTGTTGAAATACACGTAGCTTTACCGTACTCAGTGCTGAGTCCTGAGTAAGAAGGATATTACGCTGCTCAATGCCTCGCTACGCTAACAGAACTCTCCCAACTCTTTACACATCTCAGTGACAGGAACTACTAACCCACGTCCTAAGTGATGAGGTACTCTTTGAAGAGGAATAAATCCCAAGCGTAAATAAAAACCTTCAGCGTAAAGACTAGCAGTTGTGATGACACTATCAAAACCTTGTTGAGTTGCTTCGGCGCAAAAATGTTCTACTAAAGCCCGGCCAAATCCTTGCCCTTGATAATAAGGATGGACGTATAAACTAATTAGTTCATTCAAAATAAAACTAGCGAATCCTGTGATCATCTCATCTTCAATTGCCACCCTGATAGTCTCTAATTTCAGGTATCTTAAGATATTAGAACCATCCGGCTTATCAAGGTAATTACGCCAAGCCAATAGTTCTTTACGAGTATAAAAATTTGTCGGTAGAGCTTTAATAGCAGCAATGTGGATAGCACTCAGTTTCCATGCGTCTGTGTCCTTTGCAGGCCGCAGAGATATTTCCTTGGGACTCATTTTTCTAGAATGGCATTGAAATTGTCTGCGTTAGTTAAAAGAAATTGTATTTGCGATCGCTACACCTCAACAAGCTGATTTGTCCAATTCTTGCTATAAGTATAACATTTATTACATGAACTTCTGTGAATCTTCATCTAAAAAGATTAATTTTCTGTTGTATGAAATACCGTTTTTGTATACCATATAACATTTCGCAGGTTAAAAATCGAACTAATATCACAGTTTAAAAGTTAATCTTGTGAGCTTGGCAGCAATCAATATTCAGTTTAAACAAGTCAAGCTTTCTGCTGGCTTGTAATAGCTAATTCATTAAGGGAAAATTAATCAACCGATGAGTAGACAATTTAACCGACGTAGGTTTTTGATTTATAGTTCTGCAACTATTGGTAGCACCATTTTGCTGAAGGCTTGCGCCAATAACACCCCAACCGCTACGGACACTCCAGCCACCACTGGAGGTACTTCTCCTGTGGCTGCGGCTAGTGGTGAAACCATTAAAATAGGCATTCTACACTCCCTGAGTGGCACAATGGCTATTAGTGAAAAAAGCGTTGTCGATGCTGAGAAACTAGCCATCAAAGAAATTAACGCGGCTGGTGGTGTCTTAGGTAAGCAAATTGAAGCCATTGTTGAAGATGGTGCTTCTAACTGGGATACTTTTAGAGAAAAAGCCACCAAGTTGATTGATCAGGATAAAGTAGCTGTAGTGTTTGGTTGTTGGACTTCAGCTAGCCGTAAGAATGTGAAGCCAGTCTTTGAAAGCAAAGACCATATGCTGTGGTATCCCGTACAGTATGAAGGTCAAGAATGTTCTAAAAACATTTTTTACACAGGTGCAGCACCAAATCAACAAATTGAACCTTCTGTTGATTGGTTATTAAAAAATAAAGGCAAAGAATTCTTTTTAGTAGGCTCAGATTATGTTTTTCCTCGTACTGCTAACACCGTTATTAAATCCCAATTAGAAGCTTTAGGCGGAAAAACTGTTGGTGAAGATTATTTACCATTAGGTAATACGGAAGTTACACCAATTATCAGTAAAATTAAGCAAGCTTTGCCTAATGGTGGGATAATTTATAACACCTTAAATGGTGATAGCAATGTAGCTTTCTTTAAACAGTTAAAGGGTGCAGGATTAACACCAGATAAATATCCTTCTATGTCTGTCAGTATTGCAGAAGAAGAAGTTAAAGCAATTGGGGTTGAGTATTTGAAAGGTCACTATGCTGCTTGGAATTACTTCCAAACAGTGGACACTCCTGCTAATAAGAAATTTGTCGAAGCTTTTAAAAAAGAATATGGTGCTGACCGGGTAACAAATGACCCAATGGAAGCTGCATATATCGCCGTTTATTTATGGAAGCAGTCAGTAGAAAAAGCTGGTAATACTGATTTAGATAAAGTGCGGGCGGCGGCTTATGGTCAAACTATAGATGCACCTGAAGGAAAGGTGACAGTCAATGCTAATCATCACATATCCAAAGTTGTGCGGATTGGTGAAGTTAGAGATGATGGTTTGTTTGATATTGTCTACGCTACACCTGCACCCGTTGAACCAGTTCCTTGGAATCAATTTGTGAAAGAAACTAAGGGATTTGCTTGTGATTGGTCAGATCCAGCAAAGGGTGAAAAATATAAAAAAGCTTAAGTACAGTTATGAGTGCTGAGTGCTGAGTAATGAGTAATGAGTAATGAGTGGTGAGTGCTGTTAGCGGTAGCGCGGCGTTTAGCCGATGCTGAGTGAGTGTATTTTAACGTGAGTTCGACGAATTTTAAAAACCCCTCTCCAAACCTCTCCCCTGCAAGGAGAGAGGCTTCAAAACCTTTATTTTTCGTTGATATTTCCAGATATTTAAGCCCCTCTCCGCGTCGGAGAGGGGTTGGGGAGAGGTCATCGAACTCACGTTATTTTACTCAGCACTCAGTTTTGACTCATTACTAAAAAATAAGCTTATAGCTGGTGAAAAAGAATGTTAACAGGTTTTTTAGATGCTGTATTTAATGGTATTAGCATCGGTTCTGTGTTATTAATTGCAGCCTTGGGATTAGCCATTATATTTGGCTTGATGGGTGTGATTAATATGGCGCATGGTGAATTGATGATGTTTGGGGCTTATACAACCTTTGTTATACAGAATGTCTGTAAACAATTAGGCGGGTTTTGGTTTGAAATTTATATATTTTTGGCGTTAATTATCGCTTTCATTTTCACTGCATTTATCGGATTAATTCTGGAAAGAGGTGTGATTCGTTACCTCTATGGGCGACCCCTAGAAACTCTGCTAGCAACTTGGGGAGTCAGTTTGATTTTTCAGCAGTTTGTTCGGAGTGTGAATTGGGTAATAGTAATTGGCTTGGTTTTGTTTTCTCTATTATTTTTTGGGGGTTTATGGATTTTAAATTCCCGCACAAATTTAGAGAGAATTCGTAACTGGGTTGTGGGGGTGATTTTCTTGTTATCTTCGGGGGTGACAATCACTACAGTTAATTTATTGAGTCAAACTTATCAGCTAGCAGTCACTCAACCTTGGTTCGGCGCACAAAATGTAGACGTAACCGCGCCTAGTTGGTTACAAACTGGCATATCTTTAGGTGGTGTGCAATTACCATTCGCTAGGTTATTTATTATTGTTTTGACAGTAATTTGTGTAGGAGGAATTTATCTATTTTTACAGCGTTCTAGCTGGGGACTAAGAATTAGGGCGGTAACACAAAACCGCAGTATGAGTGCTTGTTTAGGTATCCCTACTAAAAAAGTTGATGCGATTACTTTTGCTTTGGGTTCTGGTTTAGCTGGGGTGGCTGGGTGTGCGATTAGTTTGCTCGGTTCTGTGGGGCCAAATACTGGACAAAACTATATTATCGACACATTTATGGTTGTGGTTGTCGGTGGGGTGGGTAACTTAGCCGGTACTATTGTAGCTGCTTTGGGAATTGGCACGGCTAACTTTTTAATTGGTTCGGGGACTCTGGCTTTGTTGTTCTCTCCTGTAAAGCCTCTAGCCGATTTCTTGACGTTTTTTGCTACTACAAGTATGGCGAAGGTGATGGTATTTGTGCTGATTATTGTATTTTTACAGTGGAAGCCTGGGGGAATGTTTCCGCAAAAGGGTCGGACTGTTGATGTTTAATTTTTTTTATCTCACGCAGAGACGCGGAGGGCGCAGAGAATGAAGAAGGGAGGAGGTTTAATATTAATTGAGGTTGGGGTGGTGGTGGCGATCGCACTTATCCTAATTTTAATTATGCCATTGGTGTTGTCAGAGTTTCGCTTGAATTTGTTGGGGCGATTTTTGTCCCTGGCGATCGTGGCTTTAGGGATTGATTTGATTTGGGGTTATACTGGATTACTAAGTTTGGGACATGGTATTTTCTTCGGTCTGGGTGGATATGCGATCGCCATGTACCTGAAGCTGCAAATCCCATCTGGTGAGTTACCTGATTTCATGGGGTTATATGGTGTTACTGAACTTCCCTGGTTTTGGCGACCTTTTTATTCTTTCCCAATAGCAGTAGCGGCTGTGGTGATAGTTCCAGGCTTGCTGGCGGGGTTGCTGGGATATTTAGTATTTCGCAATCGCATTAAGGGAGTTTATTTTTCAATTCTGACCCAAGCTGCAATTATTGTATTTTTCAACTTTTTTAACGGTCAGCAACAATTTTTCAACGGGACAAATGGACTGATAGATTTCACAACATTATTTGGTGCAAATGTCAGCAACCCACAAACAAAATTTATTTTCTACACCCTCACAGTCTTGCTTCTCGCCGCTACCTACGGGATTTGTCGCTGGTTGACAAGTGGACGCTTTGGTAGATTATTAATCGCAATTCGAGACGATGAAAGCCGTGTAAGGTTCTCTGGCTATGACCCTACAGATTTTAAAACCTTAGTCTTTGCAGTTTCAGGTGCGATCGCAGGTATAGCAGGAGCATTTTACACCCTGCAAAGTGGTTCTGTCTCACCCAGAGCAATGGATATAGCTTTTTCTATTGAAATGGTGATTTGGGTAGCCGTGGGCGGACGTGCTACATTAATCGGGGCAATAGTGGGGACTTTATTAGTTAATTATGCCCGTACTTTTTTAAGTGAACAATTTGCCGAAATCTGGCTATTTTTTCAAGGCGCACTCTTTTTAATTGTTGTAACAGTCCTTCCTGACGGACTAGTCGGATGGTTGCGTAGTCAAAACATTGCCTTTTTCCAACGCCGTCAACAAATTTCGACATATCCCAGCTTAGAAGAAGACCCAGAAGTGCAACATGAACGCCAAAATCTTGGAAACTGAAAACGTTACTGTGAGTTTTGACGGTTTTAAAGCCATCAACCAACTAAATTTTAGTATGGATGTGGGTGAGTTACGAGTAGTAATTGGCCCCAATGGTGCTGGTAAAACCACATTTCTTGATGTAATCACGGGGAAAGTCCAACCAACTATAGGACGAGTTTTATTTAAAGGAAAAAACCTGCGTTCTTTACCTGAACATCAAATTGCACGGCGGGGAATTGGGCGCAAATTCCAAACACCTAGAGTTTATCTCAACCTCACCCCACGGGAAAATCTAGAAATTACCAGCAACCGCAATAAAAGTGTTTTTTCGACATTGTTGGGGCGTTCTCATCCGACTGAGAAAAATAGTATTAAAGGTTTATTAGAAACCATTGGTTTAACTCCTAAAGCAGACATCCCCGCCGCGTTATTATCTCATGGAGAAAAGCAACGGTTAGAAATCGGGATGTTAGTAGGACAGTCCCCAGATTTATTACTTGTAGATGAACCAGTCGCAGGTTTAACAGATGAAGAAACTTATAATATCGGCGAACTACTTTTAACATTAGCCCAGAGTCATTCAATTTTAGTCATTGAACATGATATGGAATTTGTCCGCCAAATCGCCAAAAAGGTCACAGTTTTACATGAAGGTTCGGTACTCTGCGAAGGCAATTTTGAAGAAGTCCAAAATGACTCTCGTGTGATTGAAGTTTATCTAGGACAGCAGTGATAGGTGACAGTGGGAATAGGAGAGAGAAGCTAATGACTATTGACTATTGACAAATGCTAAACATATCTAATCTTAACGTTTACTACGGTGAAAGCCATATTCTCCGCAACGTAGATTTAACTGTACCAAATGGGCAAATGATCTGCCTAATTGGACGTAACGGTGTAGGTAAAACAACCCTACTCAAAACAATTATGGGGTTACTCAAACCTCGCAGTGGTACTATTAACTTAGCCGGGAATTTAATTAACTCCAAATCTCCAGATCAAAGGGCAAAACTGGGGATTGCTTATGTTCCCCAAGGACGAGAAATCATTCCGCGTTTGACAGTTAAAGAAAATCTGCTGTTGGGATTAGAAGCTAGACAAAAACAGGTTAAAAAAGCCGAAATTCCCGAAGAGATTTTTAGTTTATTTCCGGTGTTAAAAACCATGTTATCGCGGATGGGTGGTGATTTAAGTGGTGGACAGCAACAACAACTAGCGATCGCGCGTGCTTTAATGGGACAGCCTCAACTACTCGTCTTAGATGAACCCACGGAAGGTATTCAACCCTCAATCATCCTGGAAATTGAAGCAGCAGTCCGCCGCATCATTGAAACCACAGGCATTTCTGTCTTACTAGTAGAACAACACTTACACTTTGTCCGCCAAGCCGATTATTACTACGCGATGCAAAAAGGTGCTATTGTTGCCTCTGGTTTAACTGATGAACTGAGTCAGGACGTGATTCAGAGGTTTTTAGCGGTATAGGGGCGTTCCATCATGCCAATAAAACCTCCCCTCCCCTCTGCGTGAACCTCCGCGCCCCTCTGCGTTTAAAAATGAAAGAATATCACCATGTCCAACTACTTCCGCGCCAACGTTAACGCAATGGCTAGCTACATTCCTGGGGAACAGCCCCCACGGGGTACACAAATCATTAAACTCAACAGTAACGAAAATGCTTATCCTCCCTCACCAGCAGCATTAGAAGCACTGAAAAATATTGATAGTGAATCGTTACGGCGTTATCCAGAACCCTTTGGCGGACAATTTCGCCAAGCTGTCAGTCAAGTCTTAGGAGTTCCCAGTGATTGGGTAATTGTCGGTAATGGTAGCGATGAAATTTTGAGTATTGTAATTCGCGCCTGTGCTGAACCTGGACGCAAGGTAGTTTATCCGATGCCGACCTATGTCTTATATCGCACATTAACTGAGATGCAGGCGGCGGAAATTCTGGAGATTCCTTATGCAGAAGATTACAGTTTACCTGTGGCAGAATTAATTGCCGCAGATGGGGCTGTGACTTTTATTGCCTCACCAAATAGTCCTTCTGGTCATGTTGTCCCGAAAGATGACTTACGAAAACTAGCGAGTAGTTTATCTGGGGTGTTGGTAATTGATGAAGCATATGCAGACTTCGCTGATGAGAATGCGTTGGATGTGGTGCAGGAATACGAAAATGTGATTGTGATTAGAACCTTATCTAAAGGTTATTCCTTGGCGGGATTGCGTTTAGGCTTTGGCATTGCCAATCCCAAATTATTGCCAGGATTGTTTAAAGTCAAGGATAGTTATAACATTGATGCGATCGCCTGTGCAGTTGGTACAGCTGCTATCACTGACCAAGCTTATAAAAATGCTTGCATCGCTAAAATTAAAGCCTCACGCCACAAATTAATGCAAGACTTAAAGCAATTAGGCTTTCGGGTGTGGGATTCTCAAACCAACTTCTTACTAGTCCAGCCACCCCAAAACAACGCCGAATATCTCTACCAAAAACTCAAAGCACAAAAAATTCTCATCCGCTATTTCCCACAGCCAGGATTAGATGATAAATTACGCATCACCGTTGGGACTGATGAGCAAAATCAAGCTTTGGTTAAAGCGTTATCTGGACAGGAGACAAAAAAGTAAAAAGTCAAAAGACTCATTTTTTTTGACTTTTTACCTTTTCATGCCCTTTTCCTTAGTGACCGATTTCGACATCTTCGAGGATGCCGAGTGCGTCAGGGACGAGGACTGCGGTGGAGTAGTAGGCAGTGACAAGATAGGAGATGATAGCCTTTTCGTTGATACCCATGAAGCGGACAGACAGACTGGGTTGGTATTCGTCAGGAATACCCGTTTGGTGTAGGCCGATCACACCCTGGTCTTCTTCACCAGTCCGCAGTACAAAGATAGAGCTGGTCTGATTCTTGGTGATGGGGATTTTATTGCAGGGAAGAATGGGTACGCCTCGCCAAGCATTCACCATGTGTCCGTCCAATTCAATGCTTTGGGGATAGATGCCGAGGCGGTTGCACTCCCGACCGAAGGCGGCAATAGTGCGGGGGTGAGCTAGGAAGAACTTCGACTTTCTCCGACGGGTAAGCAGTTCGTCGAGGTCATCAGGGGTAGGTGCCCCGCTCCGAGTGTAGATACGCTGTTTGAGGTCGGCATTGTGCAGTAAGCCGAATTCACGGTTATTGATCAACTCATGTTCTTGACGTTCCCGCAATGCTTCGATGGTCAATCGCAATTGTTGCTCGGTCTGGTTCATCGGTTCGTTATACAAATCCGCGACGCGGGTATGCACCCGTAACACAGTTTGAGCCACACTCAACGCATACTCGCGGGGGGAGAGTTCGTAATCTACGAATGTTCCTGGTAGCTGAGTCTCCCCAATATGTCCCGAAGTCAATTCAATGACAGCTTCACCATACTTGTTCTGTGGGGCTTGTGGGCGATTTCTGAGACGGTCAACATGAGCTTGCAAGGACTCGGACTGGTTAAGTAGTTCCCGAAACGCCTGTTGTGGTAGAGCTAAGACCGTGCATCGGGTGAGAGCTTGGATTGTGAAATCCCAATTACTCTGAGACTCTAGCAAGGTGCGATCGCCAAAATAATCCCCGTCAGCTAACACACCTAATATGGTCTGCTCATCATACTTGCCCACACCAATCTTATTGACTTTGCCATGTGCAATCAAGAACACCTGATTGGCTGGCTGACCTAACTGGACAATGATGTCACCGGGTGCAAACTCCTGCTGCACAAACCGACCCGCCAAAGCACTCAATACCTCAGTGTCATCAAAATCTCGCAGCAATGGTAACTCACACAGTTCCTGGGGAATTACCTGCACCGAAGCTCCTGTGTTGGTGAAAGTCACCCTTCCATCACCCACCGCATAGGTCAGTCGTCGGTTCACCCGATATGTGCCACCCTTCGTCTGCACCCAGGGCAGCATTTTCAACAACCACCGCGAGGTAATTTCCTGCATCTGCGGTGCAGATTTAGTGGTTGTGGACAAATTCCTGGCTGCGGCTGTACTCAAACTTAGTTGAGGTTGTCCACTCTCAACGTCTAAATTCGATTCAATAGCTTCTGTCATTTCACCCTCTACTTTCTAGTTACTCACAAAACTGTCTGACCCAATAGATGAGAGGTTAATTTCTCATTGATAAAAATCAATTTGCCTTAACCTCTCACGAATACTCAGATCCCTATTTGGACATCTTCGAGGATGCCAAGTGCATCAGGGACGAGGACGGCTGCGGAGTAGTAGGCGGTGACGAGATAGGAGATAATCGCCTTTTCGCTGATGCCCATGAATCGAACAGATAAACCGGGTTGGTATTCGTCAGGGATACCAGTTTGGTGTAGGCCGATTACCCCTTGTTTTTCTAACCCAGTGCGGAGCAAGAGGATAGAGCTGGTGCGGGTGTTGGTGATGGGGATTTTATTGCAGGGAAAGATTGGTATACCCCGCCAAGCTGGTACTAAGTGGCCACCCATGTCAATGCTTTGGGGGTAGATGCCGAGGCGGTTGCATTCCCGACCGAAGGCGGCGATGGTGCGGGGGTGTGCCAGGAAGAATCCGGGATCTTTCCACACTGTAGCTAGCAGTTCATCGAGGTCGTCAGGGCTGGGTGGCCCATTCCGGGTGTAGATACGCTGTTTGAGGTCGGCATTGTGCAGTAAGCCGAATTCACGGTTATTGATCAACTCATGTTCTTGACGTTCCCGCAATGCTTCGATGGTCAACCGCAATTGTTGTTCGGTCTGGTTCATCGGTTCGTTGTACAAATCCGCGACGCGAGTATGCACCCGTAACACAGTTTGAGCCACACTCAACTCATATTCACGGGGCGAGAGTTCGTAATCTACGAATGTTCCTGGTAACTCAATCTCTCCAACATACCCTGAAGTCACCTCAATGGCAGCTTCCCCGTACTCGTTCTGTCCTCCTTCTAGGTTGCTTCTGAAGTGGTCAATGTGAGCTTGCAATGCTTCGGACTGGTTGAGTAGTTCCCGAAATGCCTGTTGTGGTAAAGCTAGTACCGTGCATCTGGTAAGAGCCTGCACCGTGAAATCCCAAACACGCTGGGACTCTAGCAAGGTGCGATCGCCAAAATAATCCCCGTCAGCTAACACACCCAATATGGTCTGCTCATCATACTTACCCAGACCAATCTTATTGACTTTGCCATGTGCAATCAAGAACACTTGATTGGCTGGCTGACCTAACTGGACGATGATGTCTCCGGGTGCGAACTCCTGCTGCACAAATCGACCCGCTAAAGCACTCAACACCTCAGTGTCATCAAACTCGCGCAGCAATGGTAACTCACACAGTTCTTGGGGAATCACCTGCACCGAAGCTCCTGTGTTGGTGAAAGTCACCCGTCCATCACCCACCGCATAGGTCAGCCGTCGGTTTACCCGATATGTGCCACCCTTCGTCTGCACCCACGGTAACAGTTTCAACAACCACCGCGAGGTAATTTCCTGCATCTGCGGTGCAGATTTAGTGGTTGTGGACAAATTCCTGGCTGCCGCTGTACTCAAACTTAGTTGAGGTTGTCCATTCTCAACGTCTAAATTCGATTCAATAGCTTCTGTCATAACTTCATCCTTGCTTTTTAGTGATTAATAAACAAACTTGAGAAACACTCCGCACTCTTAATCGAGTTATGAACTGATACCCCATGCACCGAGCAACGATTTGATCCGCGCAGCCGAAGTACCTAACCCTGTAGGGCCATTGAGTAGCCGCCTTTCTGCTGAACTATGACGCAATTCAAATTCCTTATAGCGGTCTACGGTGATATGCCACTTGAGTACGCCGCACATCCACTGCTGTAGTTTCTCGACGTATCTGTGCAGTTTCTCGCGGGTACTTGTGTCCAGGTTGAAATCGTCGAATAGGGCTGGCAATTCAGTAGCGACAATGTGTTCAAACTGCTGCGCCCTAGAAGTCATCAGGTTATTGACGACCTCAACAGCCTGAACTGAATCACAGTTGAGAAATTGCTGAACGACCAGTACGCCGTTATTGAGTTCGCCCTCAAACTCTATTTCTTTCTGGTAAGAAAAGATGTCGTTGGTTAAACAGGCGAAGTCGGCAGCTGAATTGTCCAGCCCACGCATTGGTCGGGTGCGGTATATCTCCGGTGGGATCTCGTCGCCCTGGGCTATTCGGGACAGGCTCATCGTCAGATCCGATCCAAACGTCTTACGACGCATCTCAACGTAATCTACCGGGTCTGGAATTCGGTTTTGGATCTGGTTGGCAAGTTCCCACAACCAGCTTTCAATCATGTCCTCGACAGCACGGCGAAACTGAGATCGCGCGATCGCGGACATGGGGGCAGCTGTACGAGACCACAAATCAGCCAAACCTCGTTCCACTGGGTTGGTTGGCTCTGGAATGGGGGCGGAATCTAGTGGCATAAATGCCGCTAGTCTGGCGTTGAACACTTTCGCACCAGCCATGTTGCGGCTGTATCCGTAGAGTGCGGGGAAGTAATCGTCGGCATAAGTTCCCCAAACCAACCAACCCGCCGTCAAATTCAGCTCAGACGCGGACGCATTCGGATGGATTAACGCACCACATAAAGCTACGTCGGCAACATCAAACTTGTGGTTATCCCAGATGACGGCATCAGGAATGCCAGGTAGTGAGTCCAGCATCCCCATCTGACGCGCCCATTCTTTGGAATGCTGCCGCGCAGCATCCAAATGGGGATTTAAACTTGTCGAAAATGGCATATAAAACTTTGGCAGTTTCACCGGCCCTACAGCCTGGTATGGAACGTGAGTGAAACTCTTGAGCCTTCCCAAACCCAAGGCGGCATTTAACGATCCCATTCGTGCAGCTGATGTCCCCAGCCCTGTTGGCCCACCTAAAACCAGCGAAGGTATCGGAGAATTATCCACTCCCTTGTTCATGTAGCGGCTCGACCTCATATGCCACTCGTGACCGCCCGATTGCCAGTCCTGAAGTCCTTTAATGTATAACAGAACGTTGATCCGAGCCATCGGATCTAGTCCGTACTCTTCAAAAAGAGGGGGTAGTTCGGTGACGGCGGTGTTCTCAAATTGGTATAGGCGCGAATTTAGCAGTTCGTTAGTGAGGTTGGCAGCCTCCTGTGGACTCACATTCAGGAATCGCTCCAAGACCAAGACGCAGTTAGCATTTTCGCCTTCATCTTCGACTTCTCTCTGGTATGAGAATAGGTCGTTGCGGAGATGGACTCCATCGGAAAATGTGTCTTTGAGGACGCACATTGGGCGAGTTGCGGCAATTTCGGCCGGGATTTCCACAAATGCGGCGTGTTCGACGAGGTTCGCTGACCACGGCGCACCACCAACCTTGCGGCGCATCTCAATGTACTCAATGGGGTTAGCAACCCGATCCTGGCGGATATTGGCGAGTTCCCACAAAGATTCTTCGAGAAGGTTTTTGGTACTCTCGGAGAACCGAAGCCGCCAGTCTATAGATTTGGTAAAGGCCGTCCGCAGCCACAAATCAGCCAAGCCTCGTTCCACTGGGTTAGTCGATACTGGTAGGCTATCGCTGGGGTACAAAGGCATAAATGCTGGTAGTCGGTCAAGGTACTCCTTCGCCCCAGCCATATCTTGACTACGTTTATAGGTTTCCAGAAAGTGATCGTCGAAGAAAAACACCCAGACATACCAGTCTGTCACTAGGTCAAGCTCCATCCCTGGCGCATCTGGATGGGTATACGAGCAAAGTAAGGCGTAATCGTGGGAGTCAAACTTATGCTCATCCCAGATCACCAAGCTTTCCGCTTCTTCTTGTGAACCAAGTATCCCCATTTCGTAAGCCCACGCTTTGGAATGCACTCGCGCCGCTTCCAAGTTTGGGTTCAGCCGCGCTGGCCAAGGCATATAAAATTCTGGCAGTTCAAAGGGTTGCATGATCTGCGCTTAACCTCCTCTGGAGTCTTTTTGCTGTCTTTTGGGATTCAAAATAAAAAATGTCCCAAATTTTTTTGAGGGATGGGCATCTTGCCCGTCCTATATTCAGAGCAGACAAGATGCCCACCCCACAAGATGAATAATTTATTTTTTGGAAAGCCCTTCTTTCGTAATTCTAAATATCGTTGCGCTTCACCAGTATCCTCACCACTCCAGCGATATCCTCTTATCTGGTTTGCTTGTGGTGGCTCGTGTGAAGGCAATCGTACAAGACGTTTCTCATCCAAATAACGAGCTAAGTAGAACGGCGTAAATAATTAGAGGTTGTAGTAAGGACTAGTAGTTCATCAAGTTTGAATTGATGGATAAGCAAGTTTGTAGTAAGGACTAAAGTCCTTACTACAAACCATCAAAACTAACTTGACACAGCACTAGAGTCCTTACTACAAAATCGATCACAATAACTTTCTATTACTTAACATAGTTAGGTTTATTCCCATCGACTTACTTATGTCCGTTTTATTTGAAGTTATCTATAGCGAAAGTTCAGGTTTTTGAAAAGGCTATTTAAGTCATTAATTATTTCCGATATTGGTAGATGAATTTTGAGAGATTTATCGTGTTCTTATAAGTTTTCATAGTTACATAAAAAAAGCAATACGTAGACTCAAGTAGTGAAGCAGATAGTTAAATGAAAAATTTAAAAAAGATTAGACATTTAAGACTTTTAAGATAGTTAAGCCGATAGTTAAATCCAAAAAATAAGACAGTTAAGACTGTTAAGCCAATAGTAAGAACATTTAATACAGTGGTTAAACAATAATTACTAATTGTCGATATTTGTAACTAGTTTTTTTGCTAATGACTAATAACAACCCGAAACCCACAAATTCTCAATCCCCCGTCTGACTCATTCCAACTGCGGCTAGCACTGCGACATAGTTCTGCACCAAAGTTCCAAGAACCACCGCGCAAAACTCGCCGATATATATCACCGCCTTCTTCCCACACACTACCGTCAGTGGGTGCGCCATTATAATTGTTATGCCAAGGGTCAGCGCACCATTCCCACACTAACCCGTGCATATCGTACAATCCAAAGGCGTTGGCTACCCGAAAACTTCCGACATCTGTTGTTTCTTTGCGGTGGCGGTTTTTGGCTTCTGTGCTGTAACTCTCGCTACTGCTAAAGTTAACTAAGTCAGAGGTGATGGTTTCGCCAAAGTGAAAAGATGTAGTTGTGTCGGCGCGACAGGCGTATTCCCATTCGGCTTCACTGGGTAAACGATAATCACGTCCAGTTTTCTCTGAGAGTCTGGCACAAAATTCTACAGCTTCATGCCAAGATACATTTTCCACTGGTCGATTTTGACCTTGAAATTTAGAGGGGTAAGGATTTAGAGGTTGGTTGATTTTGGGTAAAGCGGCGACCGATCGCCATTGGGCTTGTGTAATCGGATACTTACCCATAAATAAAGGCGCGATCGCTACTTCATGTTGGGGGCGTTCGTCAGCATCTCCTTCAAAGTTGGGCGAACCCATCATGAATGCACCCCCAGGAATTTCTACCATTTCCAGGGTGATGTCTTTACTGATGGCTTCTAGAAAGAATTGGGTAACATTGCGATCGCGATTTACTATACGTCCGCCTGTATCTACCGTCACCACCTCAAACTCACAGGTTTTTAAAGGTGGTAGTGGTATTTTGGTTTTTTGTAAGGTTGGTGGTAACGGGACTAGTGTCGGTTGATTAACTAACAATATTTGCGTTTCAATATCAGGCAGAGTTGTACCTTTTAAATCATCTAAAGCCTCTATAGCTGATTGATATCGATCATTAGGTAAATGCTGAATTAATTTATCTAAAACTTTGCTTAAATTATCACTGACAATAATACCTTTCTTCTCTAAATAATCTTGCCACAGCCACTTAGCATTCATCGGATCATAAAGACCATCATCAATATGTCCATAAAGATTTTGTTGGGGCAAACATTGAGTTAAAAGACGCACACAAGTTACACCCAAAGCATATAAATCACTAGCAGGGCAAGCAAACCCCGCCATTTGTTCAGTTGGAGCATAACCCAGGGTATAAATAACTGTCGCTTGTCTCGCTATACTAGTTTGTGTAACTTGTTTAGCACCACCAAAATCTATTAATACTAGTTTCCCATCACTATCACTACGAATAATATTCTCTGGCTTAATATCCCGGTGGATCACATTACAAGAGTGAATAAAATCTAGAACTGGTAACAAATCTAACAAAACTTGCCGAATTCTGGCCTCCTCAAAGGGCTCTTGCTGCACCTCTTGTAAGAGAGTTTGCCCTTGAATAAATTCCTGCACCAAATATAAGCTTGAACCTTGTTCAAAATAAGCCAATAATCGGGGAATTTGACTATGATTTTCTCCCAGTTCATATAACCGAAAGGCTTCTTCTTTGAAGAATTCGGCTGCTTTGCTACGTTGTCCCGTTCCCTGAACTTGGGGAAAGAATTGTTTGATGACGCAAGGCGCATTTAATCTGTCTACGTCTTCAGCCGCGTAGGTTTTACTAAAGCCACCTTCACCTAATAGCCACAACACACGATAGCGGTTTCTCAGCAATTGGCCAAAGCCGCTTTGCCCGCAAGTCATGCAAAATCTATTGCCATCAGGGTTGAATGGATTTGAGCAATTGGGATTTTGGCAAATTTGCATAATGAGGTGAGGAGAGCATATTTTCCAAAGTTAGCCCCAATATTATCGAATGGGAAACTGATATTGAAACAAATAAAATTCTATAATTGATATGTGTATACTGTTATCAAAGGATACATATCAAACATTTTGATTTATTTGTTACTTTTTACTGATTGCTCTACATATTAGCAACCATATTTTTATTGATAAAATAATAATATAACTAAGCTGTTTAACTTGTCAATACTATTTCAATATAGTGATTGTTTATCAACTTATTCGGGTACAAATAGGTTTTTATTGACTAAGTATAAAAATATAAGTTACTGGCATGATGTTAAATTTAAACCCACCTTGTTAAAATTTGGTAATTTTGATACAGCCAGATGCAAGTGATTTCCACGGCTGAACTGACTTAAGCACGCAAAAACAATGCAGTCGTGAGCTGTTATTGGAAAACTGATCCTTAAGTGAACTGTTATCTGATCTAAAACAGAAAAACTGCACATTTTTCTGATCATTAACTGAACTGTTCTCAGATCCTATCCTTCATTTTCTCTATGTGAAATAGTAGAAATGTGGGTGCAACTTATTGGGCCTGGGTAAGCCACTAAGGAGTTGCACAGCAGAACATCAACTTAACACGGATAAGAGGATCAGGTTATGTCACCTACTCTAAAAACCCTGGCGATAACAGCGATAACACTGTTTTTAGGAATGCAAAACTCAGCAACAGCCTTGGTTAAGCCATCCATTTCTGTAAACGACGCAGTAACTACTAATCCTAGCAACCAGATACCCAAACAGCCAAATGTAATTGCTCAAAACTATACCTATTGGGGACCCGAAAGAGATTTCACAATTAAGATGCCAGGTAGAATCAAAAGCAATACAAACGATCAATTAACATCTGTAAGTTCTAATACCAACACCGCATACACGATTCTGCACAGAGATTCAGCAGCAGTGGCTCAGTTAACTCCTTCACAAGTTCGGCAAGTTTTGCGTAGCTCAATGCTGGAAACTATAGGTCTTACTGGCCTAGTGATTAGAACTACTAATTATCAAATTGAAGGATATCCCGGCTTAGAACTAATCATACAACACGCCGATGGCACGCTGGGAAAATATCGCGCCTTTGCAGTTAATCAGCGTCTCTATTTTATGGGAGCTATAACATCAAATAAGTTCGCCAGAGAATCCATTAATTTCTTTGATTCTTTCCGCGTTTATCCTGAACGAATTCGTTACTCAAATGCTGGTGTTTATTAATAAATAGCCCTTGTAGTTGGATTGTAATATCTCTCAAAACCAGTAAATCGCAGTGAGTTAGATGTAGGTTGGGTTGAGGAACGTAGACCAGGATCGGCTTGCCATCGGCTAACCCAATAAAGCTTGGGAATGTTAGGTTTCACTCTGTTGAACCAAACCTACAAATTTTATTAGCTGAGTAGTATTGTCTGAAAACAAAAAAGGTCATAGTGAGTTAGTTTCAGGAGTTACAAGGTGTATTTTATTCACACATTATCACCACATGATGTAGAGCCAAATTTTTGGCAGAAATTGAAATTTATTGACTGGCTAAGAATATTTCTGAGACTAGTCAAATCTGATCACAGTCAAAAATTCAGTATAATCCAAGCTTTATCGGCAATTAGAAAGTATGGACTATTCTTATTGTTACTTCAAAAATACCCCAATACGAGAATAGTTCCTACTCAAGAAATTGATGCGGTTTTACACGCACACATGGCTAATGTTGATCAATTTGAAAGAGATTGCCGAAAACTATTTAATGTTTCTCTTTTCCACATTCCAGAATTTGGGCTTCGAGGAGACAATGAACGTTTAGAATGGCAATTAATTTTTGATCAAACTCAGGAACTATTCGAGCTAAATTTTGGGCAAGATTCTCTGGGGAATTCTCCACCCGCTTGTTGTGAAATTCTCTTGAGGTATACATAATTAACTTGCGTCTAGAATTATTCTGCTCCCGTCGGGTATCTTGTCAATCTGGCATGGGTGAGAACCACCCATGCCTTCAAACTCCTTACCCTTGTGGGTAGAGGGTTTTAAATTTCCATATCTAATGTTTGTAGCAAATTTTCTGTTTCTTCCATTTCCGTTAACATTCCCAGTTTTTCAAAATTCTCTAATGCTTTATTTGCCCACTTTTGAGCATCAAATAAGTTACCTTTTACCTTCGCTAGAGAATATAGTGAGCGTTGACAAAATGCAGCGCGACTTTTGTCTTCATTAGCTTCAGCAACTCGCAGTCCTTCCATGAGAAGTCGTTCGGCTTCATCTAATCTTTCTTGTTTGATGGCAATTTCAGCCAACCAATTTTGTGTACAGAAGATAGCGCGTATCCATCGCATCTGTTGTGCAAGTTCTAGGGTTTGTTGAAAAATAATTCTCGCCTGTTCATATTTTTTATATTTAAAGAAAATTTCACCTTGATAATATTGAATTTGGATTAATTGCCGCGATCGCTCCTCTTCATCTAGCTGTTTTTGTTCTAGTAACTCCCTGGCTTGAGTTAGCCAAGTCTGCGCCTCATCCAGCCTTTGCTGTTGAATGCGTAACACGGCGATATTTCTAGCCAAGCACAACATAAATAACGGTTCTTGATAGTGACGTAATTCCCAAGCCTTGGTAAATAGTTCATCTGCTGCTTCTAAATGCTGGAGTCTACCTAGAGATGTGAGAGTCCAAGCGCGATCAACCATGACTTTGGCTGTAACTTGCCAGTCTCCACGTTGTTCTGCGGCTTGAATTAGCCATGCTGTCCAAGTCAGGCGATCGTCCCAATATCGCAAGCGATTCTCCCTTCTACCCATCACATGGGTGTAAGCCTCTAGATTTTGCCAAAACTGCCACATTTCGGCATATCGACTCTGAACCATACACCACTCAATCGCAGCTTGTAAATTTTGCCACTCCTCTTCTAAACCATCAAACTGTCCTTGCCAGCCTTTAGCATCTTGTCCGGCATAACCTTGAGAAAAATTTAAGTACCAACCAATCCACCTCTCCCTTGCCTCCCATTCAAAATCAGGGTAAGCATTGAGTTCAGCTTGGGCATACTCACGGGTTAGTGGTAGCATACTGTAGCGATTATTGTCCTGTCTGACTAAGGAAAGGTTTCGCAATTGGGCTAAATCTGCATTGGTTATACAGGCGTTAACTTCTGGAACTGCAACTTGTACGAGTGCATCTTGTAAAGGTGGCATCGGAAACAGTGCTAGTGCCATAAGTAACTTATGGGCTGATTTTCCTATAAGTGGATTAACGGAAGTTTCAAAGCAAAACCGGGCAACATCTCCCCTCGGTTCAGATATTCTTCCCAATACTTCTTTCATAGAATAGCCGTTAGCTAACTGACCAATTGAGTAGGTAATGGCTACCGGAATACCTCCTGTTCCTTTATAAAGTATTTGACTATCTTGGTCACTCAGAGAAACACCCTTTTCTTGGGCTTCATGCTTAATTAAACACAAACCATCTGACTCTGGCATTGACGTTAACCGCACGGGGACAAACAAAATTTGTTCGCGGGTAGTAATGATCGCTTTTACACTTGGTGGTAATTCATGGAGAAAAGCCAATATATCCTGCTGATTTTCTACAGTCTCCAAATTATCAACAATTAGCAATGTGCGTTGACAAGATAAGGCTTCTTTAATTAACTCTAATTGCTCTTCAAAACTCACCCCTGTAATATCTAACTCATCTAATATCCGCGCCATCTGCCGAAAAATATCTTGCAACGTCCTCTTGGGAGCTAAACTTGGCAGTAAACCAAAGGGCATCAAGTAAGATTGTTTGGCTGAGGTAAAAATAATAGTATCAAAGGTAGGCATACCCAAGAAAGCTTCGTGCTTTTCACTGGCGTGCAGACAGCAATAGGCTGCTTCTAAAACAAGGGTTGTTTTGCCTACGCCACCAATACCATCAACGCTAATTAAATGTGCTGAATGTGTGGGTGAAAGTAACTTCAAAAGCCGAGTAATTTCTTCTTCTCGCCCAACAAATGTATTACAACTACGCGCAGGTAAGTTTTGACGTACCTGTTTAGAGGGAATAGAAAAAGGCACTGGAGGTAGTTCTATAGAAGTATCAATCTTGCGTTCATTATCCAGTTCCTTTGATAATTTTTCTAACGCTGATAGCACTGTATTGATGCGGATTCTTTGCCCTGTCGTGACTGATAATAAATGCCAAAGTTTTGGGCAAAAGACTCGCTGTACAGTGCCGTCAGCAAATCCTGTAATCTGAATATCTTTTAGCCTATTCCCCTGTAAAACTTGCTCTAGAATAGACCTTTGCTCATCTGTCAAAGGTCTACCTGTTTTGGAGACAACTAGAATATTTGCCACTCTTATAAGTTTTGATATTTTTTCAGCGTCCATATATTTGCCGGAAATAATTCCTTTTAGTGAGCTTAACTTAATTTTGAAACTAAATGATCTCTTGAATAAAATGAATTTCCAGAATGAAAATGTTGAATATTTTGAATTTAAAGGTTGAATAATATGAGTAAAATTTAATTTGTAAAATAGATAAAGCTTCTGATATTGTATTAATTAAAGTTACTTTAGTTTTGATAGTTTGTAGTAAGGACTTTAGTCCTTAAAGGATGCGTGGAAAGTCGTGTTTGCGTTAGCTTCTTTGCAGGAAAAGGATACCAGAAAGTTCTCTCTATACCTCCTCTTAGAAAAATCAGAACTAAATTTCTCTCTACGTTCTCTTCTCTTCTCTTCGAGAGGCTACGCCAACGAGAGGCTACGCGAAGACTACGAACTTGCTAATCCATCAATTTAAACTTGATGCACTACTACTGCTAGGACAAAAATGTTAAATTTTTTTATAGATCCTCTGAAGTTCATCGTTGCTGTATTGATTTTTTTGGGATTAACTCCTTTGGGAAAGGTGAATGCTGAAGATTCCCCACAAGTTTCAACCACCGAGAAAAGCACTAATTCCCTTCCAGAAATTAATCAATATGCTCAACTAGATGCTGCGCCAGTTACCTCAGTGAATCAGCTTTCTGATGTGCAACCCACTGATTGGGCATTTCAAGCATTGCGATCGCTAGTTGAGCGTTATGGGTGTCTGGCGGGATACCCAGATGGGACTTTCAAAGGAAATCGCGCCATGACTCGCTTTGAGTTTGCAGCCGCCTTAAACTCTTGCATAGACAAAGTTAGTCAACGCCTGAGTGCTGAGATTACAGACTTAATTACTCAAGAAGATTTGGCGACTTTGCAAAAGCTGCAAGAGGAATTCACTACAGAACTTGCTACCTTGAGGGGTAGAGTTGATGCTTTGGAAGCACGTACTCAACAGCTAGAACAACAACGGTTTTCCACCACCACAAAACTTAATGGTCAGATAATATTTGCTGCGACAGATGCTTTTGGGGATGCTAGCCGTAGTGGAAATGGGGATGAAAGTAATCTCACATTGTTTAGTCGAGTACGCCTTAACTTGGACACCAGTTTTACTGGAAAAGATCAGCTACGTGTAAGACTTCAGGCGAGTAATGTGATTAATCCAATATCACCGGGAAATGAGGCTCGTTTAAGCTTCCAATCTGGTAGTGATGCAACTAATGATGTTGTCCTCAGTAAGCTGGAATATTATTTTCCTTTAGGTGAGACAATCAGAGTTCTAGTTGGTACAGGTTTTAATACTTACTTTGATGATGCGGATGTGATTAATCCTCTACAAAGCGATGGGGATGCTGCTCTTTCTCGCTTCGGTCGATACAATGCAATCTACCGCTTGGGTGGAGATACAGGCGTAGGTGTGACTTTTAAGCCAAATGGCAATTTTAAAGCAGAGATGTTTTATTTGGCGGGTAATGCCAACAACCCTACTAGCGGACTATTTAACGGTAAATATGGTCTATTGGGACAGATTATACTTTATCCCAACGCCAAAGACAAAGTTACCCAAGTTGCCTTCACTTACGTCAATGCTTACAACGAGAACGGTTTAGGACATAATACTGGCAGTTTAGCCTCTAACTTGGGCGGTAGAAAAGTTTCCTCTAATTCCTATGGGATTCAAACGAATGTCAAAATTAATAATGGCCTGCAAGTTGGTGGATGGGTAGGCTATACCAATGCACGGGCTTTAACTGGCGATGTCAAAGGTGATGCTGATATTTGGAACTGGGCTGTGACTCTAGCCTTTCCTGATTTGGGTAAACAGGGGAATTTGGGCGGAATTATCGTGGGGATGCAGCCTAAATTGACTGGTTCTTCCGCAGAGTTATCAGGCTTACCTCGTCGTGATCCCAATACAGGACTTCACATTGAAGGGTTTTATCGGTATCAAATCAACGACAGAATCAGCATTACGCCTGGTTTGATTTGGCTGACATCACCAAACCACAACGAGCAGAATGGTGACGTTTTTGTGGGAGTAATTAGGACTACTTTTAAGATATAAGGAAGGGAACACCAAAAAATAAATTATCCGCAATTGATAATTGGGTAGGGTGCGTCAGTATAAATAATTTCTGAGTATAGTTAGGTTCTATCGCACTGACGCACCCTACAGTTTGGATATTTTTTTATCTGGAAGTCCCTAAACAACATTGTGTAAGAACCCCGATTTGATTAAAAAAGTCGGGGTTGTAAAATCATCAGTTTTTATTTTTTCAAAGGTTATTATTTTTTGCAAAAAACATTACTAGTAGTATGTTAAAAACATCATAACTATACTAGAATTATTACGTAAGTAATATTTGCTAAAAAGTGGGCGTAACTTCAATCTAATTCGTAATAGCCTACGGCAAAGTTTTCCATTACGTAATTTTTGGGCTTAATATCCCCACTTCTATAAAAGTTATAAATTTAGCTCCTCGATTTATTAAAAAAGTCGGAAATCTGAACCTATCGATGTTTACAAATTTAAAAATATCTCATTATTCAGTGTGTAATTAAACTAAATTTAGAGGCGAATCAATGGAAGTTTACTGCACCCGTCCAAGTTGTACAAAACCTGAAAATACTATTCCAGATGAATGTTTAACTGCACGCGCTGCAACAGAAATATGTTGTGCTAATTGTAAAATGCCATTGATTTTACAGGCGCGTTTTGTAGCTATAGATTTATTAGGAAGTGGCGGATTTGGTAGAACTTTTAAAGCCAAGGATATTCTTAGAGCCAATGATCAGATATTCTCTCGTAATATCCGTGTAATTAAACAGTTACATCCGATAAATCATCCTGGACAAATATTAACTCCTTCAACACTGAACTATATAGAGGAAAAGTTTGGTGAAGAAGCAAGTACTTTGGAAGAACTGAGACATCAACAGATACCCAGATTTTGGGATTATTTTCATGAGGAAGTTAATGAAGAAACAGGCCGTGTACAAAAGTTTTTTTATTTGGTGCAGGATTATATTGCAGGACATAATTTAGATCAAGAACTCCAGCAGAAGGGAAAATTTGCAGAGGATGAAGTTATAAATATTCTCAAGGAAATTCTCAATATACTAAAGTATATCCATAATTATGACGGTACTCATGGAGTTATACATAGAGATATCAAGCCTGCTAATATCATGCACTGTAGTTATGATGGGAGGTTATATCTAATAGATTTTGGTGCAGTTAGACAGATAGTACAAGGATTACCTATTGATACAACATCTATAGTCTTAGATGCTCGTTTTGCACCCCCTGAGCAATTCCGTGGTGAGAAATTATCCTTTGCATCAGATTTATTTGCTTTAGCTACAACTTGTCTGTGTTTGTTAACAGGAAATAAAAATCCTCAACGGCTTCTGTTTAAGTCAAAATTGAAAGAGAATTTACAGGTAAAGGATCAGCATTTTGCCGAGGCTTTAGATAAAATGCTGCAATACGAACCGGAAGATCGTCCTCAGTCTGCTCAAGAAGTTCTAGATATTTTGTCTGCTGAACTTAAACCAGATTTGCTTGCTAATCAAGCACCTGCTCCAAACTCACTTTCTACTCAAACATCTAATCCAGATCCGCATCCTAAAGTTTCTTGGTTTAAGAGATTTAGTAATGGGGTAGAGCGACTTCCTCAACGTTGGCGTTCGATAATAGGTTTTAGCTTGTCGTTTTTTTTAGGAATAGCGATCGCAGTTGCTGCCCATCATAAACCACCTGTGCCACCACCAGCAGCACCACCCCCTAATTCCCAATACTTTAGTAGAGGAGAAGAATCTTTAATTCCTGAACTAAATGCAAATTCTAATAACCCAAGTTGCCAAGAAGCTTACAAGTTTAAGCAAGACGGGATGAAAGTTTTTCAGAAAGCTAATTTGTCTGGAAATAAATCAGATTTCAAAGACGCTGAAGATTTGTTTACAGCATCCATACAAAAATCTAAACAAATTTCTCCTGTAGTAGCTCTTAATCAAGGTAGTTGTGTAGTTGATCCTGAAACATTTATTTATAAATATAACTCCAAAGTTGCTCAATCTGATTTAGCTCGTCAGGGTAGTCTGCCAACAATTGCAGTTGTTAATCTCAACGAATCCACTTCTGATATAGATATCCCACTAGAAATACTGCGTGGTGTAGCCCAAGTTTTAGATGAGCAAAACACAGCCAACCCATCATTTCAAATTTTACTAGGAAGTTACAATAAAAGTAATGTAGAGACAATAGCTAGAGCTATTTCTAACCATGAAATACCGGGAGATAGACAATATTTTAATAAAAGTCAAATATTAGGTGTGGTAGGTCGCTATACAAGCAGTAATATTTGGCAAGTAGGAAATATTTATGGAGGTACACAAGGGAAGGAAATTGTTGTAATTGCACCCACAAGCACTGCTACTAGAAATGCACAATCTAGTACCCAAGACAGATTAAATTCTTACGTTTTTCGGACAGCATCTAATGATGCTATTGCATCTGAGGATTTAGCTAATTACATACAAAGTAATAGTCAATGGAAGAAAATATTAATTATTTATGAGGACGAAAGATATAGTAATTCCCTAACTCAAGAATTCAGAAACGAACTGAGGGCAGTAGGAGTAAATAGGGGCGATATATATACCTGTAATTTATTCGAGGAAGAATGTAGCGATAAAGCAACAAAAGAAAAAGTAGACGTAGTGATGTTAGCTCCAGAACCTAAACTTGAGTCTATCGAAAAAGCAATAGATACTGCTACAAAAGCTAGAGCAAGAGCGGGAAAAAACATTCAACTATTAGGAGGAGATGTTTTGTATGACAAAAAAACATTCGAGCTTGGAAATGCGGCTGTTGGTATGGTGATTCCTGTGTTTTCTCATATACACAATACTAACAATGATTTCAAGAAGCGAACTCAAAGGCTTTGGGGAACAGAAAAAGTGAGTTGGAGAACCATTAGTTCTTATGATGCAGCGCAGGTATTTGTGAAAGCTTTGACTGATCTTAGTCAAAGTAATACTCCCACTCGTCGAGACGTATACATAATATTGAAGAAGAATGGTAAATTTTTTGCTCCAGGTGCTACTACGGATGTAAGATTTGATCAGAATGGCGATCGCAAGCTAATCACAGGGGTTGGTGTTTTAGTAAAAGTTGATAAAAATAATCCTCAAAGTGATGAATATGGATTTACTCTTCTGAAGATACCAGAGAGAAATAATTCCTAGTAAGTCTTATTAACCTGCAATTTCATTGTGTAAATTGTTCGCAAATACTAAGAAATTTATGTCTAGAAAATGCTTTTCTCTCAAAGCTTCTCAACGTGGAAAAGAACTCATCAGGGAAGCTAGGATTAGAAAAATTGGACAAGCCAGAAGAGACAGAATTAGGAAAAAAGGATGGATTGAGCCGGGTTGGGATGCGGAAGAAATATTTCTTAAGGAAGCCAGTAAAATGTTAGAACCGAATCGAGACTGGGATAATGATGAAAGATATGGTGTATCATTATCAACTTGGAGACGCTTTCGGGAAGGAAAGCGCATTAATGCCACTACTTTCCAGACTTTGTGCGAGGTGTTAGGTTTGAACTGGGAAGAGGTAAAAGAAAATGAAGCAGATATTAATAAGGATTTGAGCGAAGCACCTCCTCTGTCTAAGTTTTATGGACGTACCCAAGAATTAGATCAACTTCAGCAACAGATCATCGCAGAGAACTGTCGATTAGTTACAGTTTATGGCATGGGGGGAGTTGGTAAAAGTGCTTTAGTTCGCCATTTAATAGAAAGAAATGAAATTGCTAACAGATATGATTTCATCATCTGGCTGCCTCTACAATCAGCACCTCTATGTTCAGAAGTATTGATAAAACTTGTGCAGTTTTTATCGAGAGGTGAACAAGAAACAGGCAATATTGATCAAATCATGCAGTATTTACATCGTCAAAGATGTTTGATAGTGCTGGATGGTTGGGAAGAAATTATTGACAATCATACTCAAGATTATACCAACTATAATTTATTTGTAGAGAAAGTTGCTAAAGAATCTCACAAAAGCTGTTTATTATTGCTGAGTAGAAGAAGACCTAAGAATATTGAACGATTAGAAGGACAATTTGTTTACTCTAAAAGGTTGGGAGGATTAAGTTACGAAGATGCACAAGAATTTTTAAGAGCAGAAGGTTTGTCAGGTACAGATAGTGAGATAGAAGAACTTAGCAGGCGTTATAACAACCCGTGGATTCTGAAAAGAATTATTGGGAGTGTTAATAATGTATTTGGTGGTGATATATCAAACTTTATGATGCTCTCAATTTTTGTTGATGAAGTCACAACTGACTTCTTAGATAGACAATTTCAAGCACTCTCACAAGCAGAAATAAATGTGATTTATTGGGTAGCTATCAGACGCAATACAGCCTTATGGAATCAATTGTTACAAGATAGTCGGCAATTGTTAACTGATAGTCATTTACTGCAAACTTTAAATGATTTAATGAGTAGGCATTCTTTGTTAGATAAAAATATTGAAGAAACTCCCCTAATTTATGTCCTAGATCCAGTCATTTTAAAATATAGCACTAAGAGATTCATTTTCAAAACTTGTGAACAGATTCAACAAGTATTTATAAGTGGTGTTATTAATGGTTATGAACTGTTTATCACCCATAATTTTATTACAGAATATCCAAACGATGAGGAATTGAATCAAGAACAAATGAGACGATTTGTTAAACCTATTCAACAAACTCTATTAGCTCAATTTCGTAGTCAGCAGCACGTGGAAACTCAACTGAACAAGGTTATTTCTCTATTGGAAGCTCAAGGATATACCTCTAAAAATATCTCACATTTGCTTTCTGCTTTTGAATAAATAGAGTTTCAATTTTAAGAGGTTGTTTGAAAAGTTTCAAGAGGTATAAAAATGTCATTCTGACTGGAGCGGAGCGTAAGGTTCGCGAAGCGTTCCGTAGGAAAGAATCTAGGCTTTGTGGCACATACACCAGATGTTTCATTCCGCTACGCTGCATTCAACATGACAAAGAAACAGACTTTTCAAACACCCTCTAAGAATCTCTCCCCTGTCCCCTATTCCCTCTTATCTCCCAAGGCGCGAATTGATTCAGCTATGACAGCAACCATTGCAGAGGCGACAATTAATAAAACACTTAAAGCATTAATATCAGGTTTAACGCCTGTTCTAATACGACTAAAAATTTCCATTGGTAAGGTATTATAACCGCTACCAGAGGTAAAACTAGAGATAAGAAAGTCATCTAAGCTGAGGACGAATGCTAGTAAACAACCTGCAACAATTCCTGGCATTAATTGTGGTAGTAATACTTGAATAAAAGCTTGTACTGGTGTAGCACCTAAATCTAATGCAGCTTCTTCTAGATGGGGATCTAAATTAGTAAGTCGGGAAGAAACGACTAGTCCGATATAAGCTATACAAAATACTACATGAGCAGCTACAATTGTCCATAAACTCAAGGGTATAGCGAAGGCTGCCAGAAAAACGAGGGTGGCAACAGCGATCGCAATATCGGGAATAATTAAGGGTAGATAAGCAATACCACGATAGAGCTTTTTCCCAAAAAACTGATAACGCGCCAAGCCTACCGCCATCAAAGTTCCTAAGACTGCGGAGACACTTACCGCAGACATGGCGACAATTAAACTATTTTTTAAAGCTGAGAGAATGCGATCGTCACTTAGTAATTTGGTGTACCAATCGAGGGTGAAGCCTTGCCAAGTTGCACTGTAGGGTGATTGGTTGAAGCTATAAAACCCTAGTACCAGAATCGGTAGGTACATAAACACAAACATGACTACTGAGAAAACCGCTTGCCATGTGACAAACGGTTTTTTTTGAGATGGAGATATATTCACGTTTTGATTATTCTTAAGTATGGCAGTATAAAATATATTCGACTTGACAGCAAACGTCAATATTAGATATCTCCAGAAACCTTGTAAAGATGTAGCTTTCTACGTCTCTACAATCTTTTTCACCAGATGTCTAACAGATTTTCTGTAGAAACGGCAATTTATCCCGTCTCTACCAATTGTCAAAAATCAAAAAACCTGTATCTTCAGGCTTTGAAAGAGTAAAGATGAGAAAAAACATCAATAAAACTCTAATGATGGCAATATACTGTCCAATCCGTTAATTTTAAAGTTTTTCCTAACAAAAATACCTAAATTTTCACTCCAATAGTTTAGATTGACTTGATGCAATGATGCTCTAGAGAAATTACAATGCAACTTCTCTAGAAACGCGATCATTTTTGTAAATTACTGACTCGTATTTTCAATGTACATAAAATACTAATCATAAGACAAATATACTGTATAAGGAATAGGGTAATTTCCCTACTAGGATAGACGAGTAATTAAGAATTTAAAGCATAAGATTTAGGGGTAATGAATTTAAAAAATTTGTGTTAAAAAATGGTTTCTAGTGCGCCCTAAATTAACCGCAAGCACTCTGGAAACGATAAACAAACACACCTAATTCAAATCTTAGTTTGTCGGAGGTTTGTGATGAGAATTGCTCAAATAGCCCCATTATGGGAGAGAGTACCCCCGCCTGCTTATGGCGGTATAGAGTTAGTGGTGGGGTTATTAACTGATGAGTTAGTCCGACGAGGACACGAAGTAACACTGTTTGCTTCAGGAGATTCTATCACTTCAGCCAAGCTAGCATCAGTTCATCCCCGTGCGCTCAGGCTTGATTCTAGTATCAAAGAATATGGCATTTACGAAATGCTACAACTAGGTTCAGTATATGAACGTGCAGACGAATTTGACATTATTCATTCGCACATGGGCTGTGCATCATTGTCTTATACCAAACTGGTGAAAACGCCTACGATTAACACTCTACATGGTATTTTTACCCCTGACAATGAAAAAATGTTTCAGTATGCAAAAAGTCAGCCTTTTGTGAGTATTTCTGATGCCCAACGGGAACTCAGATTAGGACTCAATTATGTGGGAACAGTTTACAACGGCATTGATGTTAGTAGTTATAAGTTTTATCCCCAACCAGATGAACCGCCATATCTAACCTTTTTAGGTCGGATATCTCCAGAAAAAGGCACACATTTAGCCATAGAAATTGCTAAAAAAGCTGGTTGGCGATTAAAAATAGCCGGTAAAGTAGACGTTGTTGATGTGGAATATTTTGAAAAAGAAGTTAAACCATTAATTGATGGTCAGCAAATCGAGTATTTAGGCGAAGCAAATCATACACAAAAAAATGTCCTGATGGGAGGTGCAGTAGCAACCTTATTCCCCATCACCTGGCGAGAACCATTTGGTTTAGTCATGGTTGAATCAATGGCTTCAGGTACACCAGTTATCGCCATGAAACTTGGATCAACTACAGAAGTAATTGCCCACGGTAAAACGGGTTTCCTGTGCAATGATGTCGAAGAGTGCGTTAGTGCGATCGCTAAAGTTGCAGATTTAGACCGTTATGCTTGTCGGGAGTATGTCCAAAACCGTTTTAGCCTCCAAGCCATGACTGATGGCTATGAAGAAGTTTATCGGCAAATTCTGCAAAAGAAATTTGCTAATAATGGGCGTCTCCGTAGCACAGTAATTTTAAAGTAAGGATTAGGGACTGGGGATTGGGGAAGATAAAAAGAAGTTTTTTGTTTGTCTCCCTTGTCTCCCTTTTCTACTATCTTCTTTAATTCAACTTGGCTCTAATTGTCTCAATGCGTTGACGATTAACGCCCAAATCACTCTGACCTAAACGGGAAGCCGATCGCACATGAATTACATTAGCATTGCGATCAGCATAAAACTCTACATCATCTACAAATCCCAGCAAAGCACTCTGAAATTCTGCATATAAATAATCTTGTGTTTCAGTAATAATTTTGGTACGTGGTAAGGACTGAATGATTGTTTTGAGATTAGCGATCGCAGCTTCTGGTGTTGAAGTAAAATTCAGGGGTGCAATTTGATGAACTGCATCTGAACTTTGACTAGAAACACAATTAGGCGAACTAGGACAAGCGGCTAACTTACCTTCGCGTACACCTAAATTATTTGGTCGTTTACCTGCAAGCATAATTGGTATTGGGTATTGGGAACTGGGAAGTTAAATAATAATCTTTTGACTTTTGACTTCTTTAGTGGTGGCTGTAACGTGCTACTATCCATAAACAATAACGCTCTAATCCTACCAAAGTTACTGTAATCCCAACTGCTAGGGCAAATAAAAGTAGATTATCGACATTACCAGCTTTTAAAGCAAAACTAAGGGAAGTAGAAACGGCCGGGGGGTGCATTGCATCTAATATAATCATTAATGCGATCGCAATTACCATCGCTAGTCCCCCAGAAAGGTAGCCCCCACCTAGGACAAAATAGGTGATAAACCCGATAGTTGCTGCCATCATTTGGGCAAGAACTAGGGTACGTACAGTATTTGTACCATGAAGAGGATCTAAATAAATCAGAAATGCACTGGAAGCTAGAGAAGCAAATAGCAATCGCTGCTGGCTAAGAGTTTCTACCAAAAACATCACAATCAACACTATCAAAGTTGGTGCTGCAACTAGGGCAAGTTCGCCTTGAATATTGAGTCTGCGTCTAATCGACCGATTGGCCCCCTGTAGGGGTTTTAAGCTAGAACGTTGTTTACTCATTACTTAAATAAATACTGCTGGGCAAAATGTAAAACTTTGTTCTGGTTGCTGCTTCCTGCCAACGAGAGGTTTTAGAGATTGACTGGTGTAAACTACGCCTTTGGTAATAGAAAAAGATAATCTCAAGGCAGAGTCAAAAATCGGTCATGCGATCGCTTTATGATCCGGTAAGTACCACTGAGGCGAAAATCATGACCCAGACAATTGCTATTAATGACAATCAACGCTTACAACTCCAACCTCTAGAAATTCCCACCCGTCTGCTACTGGGGCCTGGCCCTTCTAATGCCCATCCCACAGTTCTGCAAGCGATGAGTACCTCTCCAGTAGGGCATCTTGACCCAGCTTTCTTAGCTTTGATGGATGAAATTCAGTCTCTGCTACGCTACGTTTGGCAAACTGAAAACCCCCTCACCATTGCTGTTAGTGGTACAGGTTCAGCTGCAATGGAAGCCACTATTGCTAATGCTGTAGAACCCGGTGATGTCGTGTTAATTGGTGTGGCTGGTTATTTTGGTAATCGTCTGGTAGATATGGCTGGAAGATATGGCGCAGATGTCCGCAGCATCACCAAGCCTTGGGGACAAGTCTTCTCACTAGAAGAACTCCGCACCGCCTTAGAAAACCATCAGCCAGCAATTTTGGCTTTAGTTCATGCGGAAACTTCCACCGGCGCACGTCAACCATTAGAGGGAGTAAGTGAATTGTGTCAGGAATTTGGCACACTGCTATTAATAGATACAGTCACAAGTTTAGGCGGTGTCCCCATATTTTTAGATGCTTGGGGAGTAGACTTAGCCTATAGTTGCAGTCAAAAAGGGTTAGGTTGTTCCCCAGGTGCGTCTCCCTTTACCATGAGTTCCCGCGCAATGGAGAAATTGCAAAAACGCCGTACTAAGGTTGCAAATTGGTATTTGGATATGAATTTGCTGGGTAAATATTGGGGGAGTGAACGCGTTTATCATCATACAGCCCCGGTTAACTTATATTATGGACTGCGGGAAGCATTGCGTTTAATTGCCGAAGAAGGACTAGCGAACTGCTGGCAACGCCACCAAAAGAACGTAGAATATTTGTGGCAACGTTTAGAAGATATAGGATTAAGTCTGCACGTAGAACGGGAGTATCGCTTACCCACCCTTACCACTGTGCGTATTCCGACTGGCGTGGATGGTAAAGCAATTGCACGGCAATTACTCAATGAACATAATATTGAAGTTGGCGGCGGCTTAGGTGAATTAGCCGGTCAAGTCTGGCGTGTGGGACTAATGGGTTTCAACAGTCGTCCCGAAAGTGTTGACCGACTCATAGAAGCATTGCAGAAAGTTCTACCCAAGTAGTAAGCTGTTAAGCATTTAATTTGCACATTGAGGCCGCAGGGGGGCAGAGAGCAGGGAGCAAGGGAGAGGGTTTGCAGCTTTGATGACCATGAAAATGGTGCAATTTAAATGACGATTAGCTTAGGAATGAGGGCGTCAATACTTGTCGGTTAAGCTAAAAACATTAAATCAGGTAGGTTGGGTTGACATTAGGAAACCCAACGTTTACTCATGGACTTTTGTTGGGTTGCGCTGTCGCTACTAGCGTGACCGGACTAATGTGGTGTATAAAAAATAAGTAATAATCTTCTTTATTTCTCTGTGTTCTCTGCGTCTCTGTGGTTCATTATTGCACTATTTTAGCCTTGCCACACCACTACAAAAACTGAGGTTGCAAGAATTGATGAGAAATTTGAGTTAATGTATCGCCTGACATTGCTAATGTGTCGCTTGACATTGACAATGTATCGCCTGACATTACTAATGTGTCGCTTGACATTGACAATGTATCGCCTGACATTGCTAATGTATCGCCTGACGTTGCCAATGTATCGTCTGACATTACCAATGTATCGCCTGACATTACCAACTCGAAGAACGCTTTCAACAACAATGGCGTTAACCGTATTTAACCCAATCCCAATTCACGTTTGAGCAAGTTAATCGAATTTGTACCAATGTAACTTTCTACTCTAATCAGCTTGGGTGGACGAATAATGTCTTCAGAAGCTGCTTGGACTGCTGTTTGCACTATGCTAAAACAGGCTTGATCGCAAATAATTACCTCGGCGCGTTTGACAATAGCTTGCAATTTATAACTATCCTGTGGTTGGGTAGTCATGATTAGTAGGTCATCACCTCGTAAACCGTGTAAGATTACCTCCGCTTGATGACCAATTCCAGAACTGAGGCTAACTATACCTACACAGTTATCTTTAGGTAGGGTTTTTAAAAGGTTGAGTTCTTTACTGTAGTCGTAGATATCGAGAGGAATCACCCGCACAGATTTAGGTGCAGCGATCGCTTCCACATCGTTGATAAAATAGCGACTGGTCACTACTGTAGCTGAAGTAGTTTTATCTAGTATTGCCGCTAACTCTTCTATTGCTACTAGTTGTACTGGGATTTGCAATGTGTCTTCTAATTCATAGACCATTAAATCACCAACACCCAAATCTTTAGAAGGGGCTGCAACTATTACCCGCGCACCACAACGTAAACGCCAGTCAATTTCTGCTAAGAATATCTCTCGTGCTTGATTGAGTGAACATCCTTGGCCAATTAGTTCATCTAGGGCTTGCTGCAAAACCTTTGAGGCTTCAGGATGTTTTTGCAAAATGGGTGATTGTAGCCGACTTCCGCCTTCATGACCTTGGGCGCGGACATAAATTCCTGAACCAGCCAGACTTTCTACAAAACCATCTTCTTCTAGCTGACGGTAAACTTTACTAATGGTGTTGCGGTGTAGCCCAGTTTGCATGGCTAAAGCCCTAGTGCTGGGTAACTTATATCCTGGCGAATATTGCCGAGAGGCGATCGCAAACCGCATTTGATTAAATAGCTGGGTTGATGCGGGAATTTCACTATCTGGCTGAATACGGAATTGAATCATCACCCAAACTCCTGAATACTAGTATCACTAGATCAATTACGTTAGCGTAGCGGGGGGAGCATCGTTACGAATTACGAATTACGAATTACGAATTACGAATTATATTGACTCTTGGTAGTTGAGATTTAATTGGTAATGGACTAAACATACTGGCATAGTTATATCAAATAATCACAAAGCTTTATCAGGTTGCATGGGTAAAAATTATTATGACTGAGCAAGCATTAGATACTAAATTTGTGCAGATTCCGCACAATAATTTACAAATCTCTGCATACTTAGCACAACCCCAAGCACCGGGTTCTTACCCAGGAGTGGTGGTTTTACAAGAGATTTTTGGTGTAAATGAGCATATTCGAGAGGTGACAGCACGCATTGCCGAGTTAGGATATGTAGCGATCGCACCCGCACTATTTGAACGGGTTGCGCCTGGTTTTGAAACAGGTTATACCCCAGCAGATGTTGAAGTTGGGAGAAAATACGCTTGGGAGCAAACTACAGCATCAGAATTATTAAGTGATATTCAAGCCGCCATCAACTACCTCAAAACCTTACCCAACGTGAAGAAAGATGGCTTTGGTTGTATTGGTTTTTGTTTTGGCGGTCATGTAGCCTATCTTGCTGCCACTCTACCTGATATTACTGCAACAGCTTCTTTCTATGGTGCTGGAATACCCACTCGTATAACCGGAGGCGGCACACCAACCATTACCCGCACCTCAGAAATTAAAGGCACAATCTATACATTTTTCGGCAAGAAAGATGCTAGTATTCCCCCAGAACACGTCAACCAGATTGCAGCAGAGTTAGAAAAATACAACATTTCCCATCGTGTGTTCGGCTACGATGGAGCTGACCACGGATTTTTCTGTAACCGTCGTGCTAGCTATCATCCTCAAGCAGCAGCTGATGCTTGGGAGCAAGTACAGCAACTATTTGCTACTATTTTGGCAAAATAGAAACTGATCTACTTGCCCATACCACGGTTATAGATTTGTAAACTTAACACTGCTGTTAGTTCAGATAGTGTTAAAGATTCAGTCAAAATTCATAATTTGTGATTTCTCATAGTGAATCAAAAATTTTCAACAGCCTTGCTGAATTACGAATTACAAACTCCGTCGGTATCCAATCAAATAACAACAATTTATTGTCAATTGTCATGAATTCCGAATCGCAACTTTCTCAAAAAGCCAACTCGCCTTTTACGATGGATGATTTTGCTAAGGCGTTAGAAAAACACGACTACCAGTTTCAAAAGGGACAGGTTGTTTACGGTAAAGTTTTTCAGCTTGATCCTGATGGGGCTTATGTTGATATTGGTGGCAAATCGTCAGCTTATATTCCCCGTGATGAGGCTTCTTTGAGAAGTGTTACCGATTTATCGGAGGTCTTACCGTTACAGGAAGAATTAGAGTTCTTGATTATCCGCGAACAGGATGCAGAAGGTCAAGTAACTTTGTCTCGCAAACAGTTAGAAATTCAGCACATCTGGGAAAAATTGGTGCAGATGCAAGAAAATTCCCAGACAGTGCAAGTACGAGTAACAGGTGTGAATAAAGGTGGTGTCACCGTTGATTTGCAATCATTGCGAGGATTTATTCCGCGATCGCACTTGGCAGAACGTGATAATTTAGAAGCACTCAAAGGTCAAAATCTTACTGTTGGCTTTTTGGAAGTAGATCGGAACAACAAGAAATTAATTCTTTCTCAGCGTTTAGCCACCCGTTCTAGTAACTTCAACTTGTTAGAAATTGGTCAGTTAGTAGAAGGTAAGGTGACAGGAATTAAACCTTTTGGTGTGTTTGTTGATGTTGAAGGTATGGGTGCTTTACTGCACATCAAGCAAGTCAGTCAAAGGTTTATTGAATCCCTAGAAAAAGTCTTCCAAGTTGGTCAACAAATTAAAGCTGTAGTTATTGACTTGGATGAAGGTAAAGGTCGCATTGCTATCTCTACCAGAGTGTTAGAAAACTTCCCTGGTGAAGTGGTAGAAAATCTAGAAGAAGTGATGAACTCAGCAGAAGCACGCGCTCATCGATCTGCTAATAAATCGGCTGAATAGATTTTTTTGAATTTACTGCGATCGCCGAAGGCGGGGTGTAGCCCATCGCTTTTTCTATTTTGGCATGAAGAGAGGCGATCGCTTTTTTTTATATTGATGGTAATGGTGGAATTTCAAAATCATTAAATAAGCAAATATTGTCAGCAGAATTGTTTAAAGCCCTGACCAATTTTGCATCGAGAGTTAGTAAAATAGCACCAACCTGCTGAGAAAGGGCGACATAGCAAGCATCGTAGGCAGAGATGTTATAATTGAGAGCGATCGTCACGGCATCAGCCATTAAGTCAGCCGTCGATACAACACGCAAGGGAAAGTTTTTCAGCGTTGCTAAATCTACTTTAACTTCAGCCTCAGTGTACATTTTTGCGCGAACATACTTCCACATAACATTGGCAGACTCTATATAAAACAAGTCTGGTACAAAAATTTCAGTCTGTGGATTAGCAAGATGACCAAATAGTTGATTAACTTTGGTAGTTAATGGGTCAGCAATAAAATACTTGATGCACACACTGGTATCTACCACACATCTCAGGGAAGTATTCATCTATTCCGGTCTTCTCGAATCATCTCAGTGCTATCAGGTAATCCAAAGTCTGCTGGATTCAAGCGACTACGACGAAGACGGATTTCTTCTAGAAGTTTTGGGACATTTTTGTATCTTTCGTCTACTGTTGGCTGTGCTTTTGTCTGCAAAGCATTCTTTAATACAGTAATAACTTGAGCTTCAACTGAGCTATTTTCAGCGTTAGCTAACTCTTGCAACTGTGCGTATAACTCATCGGGTATATTGAAGGCGTTAAGGGTAGCCATCGCTTGACCTCCCAAGAGAATTTATTGCTAATGGTAGCACGATGGGAGTTTGGAGGAAGAGGTGAGGGTGCGATCGCCTCTTAATTTACAGTGTAACCCCAGGAATATTACATAAATTATTATATTTTTAGTCATTTATAACCGAGTTTCTACTTAATTATAGCAGAAGTCTTCAAATTATTTTTTCAATAGATATTTAACTAATTCCGAGTTTTTACAAATGTAAAACAACCACGAGGTCATTCATACTTCTAAATAAATGTATAGTTTCAATCACTTGGGGCTTTACATACTAATTAATTGGAGGATAGAAGATTTGAAGCTGTCAATAAGTATTTTTTCTAAAAAATCCATGCCAAACCAAATTAAAAAAATTCAACAGGAAATTAAAACTTTGGAAAATGAAATTAAAAATACTCCTTGGTGGAAAACAGGAATTTTTTAACACCAGCCTAATTTAAGACTCAGGCTCGTAGATTTGTAGGTTGAGTGGTACAAATTGAAGCAAAATACTACTCATCCATAGAACTGGATGTAATTTGCTGTGAACCATGTATAACAGCCAGTACATCAATTTGTTCTGGTTTAAGTATGTTAGGACTTACGTATTGACAGAATAACAAAATAGTGAATTGATGAATATAGGTCGT
>NZ_CAWUDL010000056.1:0-44705 GCF_963920945.1 Anabaena sp. CCY 9402-a | reverse complement strand
TCATTACTCATTATTCATTACTCATTATTCATTACTCATTATTCATTACTCATTACTCACTACTCAGCACTCAGCACTCAGCACTCAGCACTCACTACTCAGCACTCATCGCATTTCCTGCCAGATAAGCTGTCGTCCAAGCACTTTGAAAGTTAAATCCACCAGTTACGCCATCAATATCAATAACTTCTCCAGCGAAGTACAGCCCAGGAACTAACTTACTTTCCATAGTTTTGAAGTTGATTTCTTGAAGATTCACACCGCCACAGGTGACAAATTCTTCTTTAAAGACTCCTTTACCATTAATTGAGTATTTTCCCTGAGTCAGTTCTTGGACTAGCAAATTTAAAGTTTTGTTAGGTAGTTCTGCCCAACGGTCATCTGTGGTAATACCTACACGGTTAATCATGTATTGCCAGAGACGATGAGGTAAATCAACACCACGATGTAATGCGATCGCTTTTTTTCCCCATTCGCTCTTCACGGCTAAGATTTTTTGCCGTACTTCGTCTTGTGTGAGTTCGGGAAACCAGTTGACTAATAAAGTGGCTTGATAGTGGTGTTCGTGCAGGAGTCTCGCACCCCAAGCCGAAAGCTTCAGCACGGCCGGGCCACTTAAACCCCAGTGGGTGATGAGTAATGGCCCTGTTTGTTCTAGTGGTGGCTGATCCTCAACACATAACCGCAACCGTACAGGGTTAACACTAATCCCAGCTAACGCCCGCAGTTTGGCTTCGGGAATATTGAATGTAAATAATGATGGGACTGGTGCTTCGATGTGATGTCCCAATTCTTTGGCGATTTTATAACCGATATGACTACTACCTGTTGCGAGTAGCAGGCGATCGCATCTAATTATCTCACCGGACTTTAAACTCACCTCAAATTCATTGCTGAGTCGTTTGACACCAACCACAACTACCCCAGTCCAAATTTCTATACCCTCGGCTGCGGCGGTATTCATCAGACAGTTCACAATTGTTTCTGAACTATCTGTAATGGGAAACATCCTCCCATCAGCTTCAGTTTTCAGTTGCACTCCGTGGTTAGCAAACCAAGCTACGGTATCTTGAGCTTGAAAGCGGCTAAAAGCACCACGCAAAGCTTTACCGCCTCTAGGATAATTTTGTACTAGGGTTTGTGGTTCAAAGCAAGCATGAGTGACATTACAGCGTCCCCCGCCAGAAATGCGGACTTTAGCCAACGGTTGACGACTGGCTTCGAGTAAAGTAACTTGGGCTTGAAGATTGGATTCGGCACAAGCGATCGCCCCAAAAAATCCTGCGGCCCCACCGCCAATAACTACAATTTTTAAAGCTAGCAATTTCTAAAGCATCTCAATATGATCATCTACTATCTAGGCTAGTACAGAAGAAACATAGGTAACAGGGGACAGGAGACAGGGGACAGGGAAATTTTTAGAGTGAGATGTGTTGCTTTTACTAGTGGTTAGTGCAGTATTATCTGGGTTTTAACCTTCTGCCGACTCAAATAAATCTTTAGTTGCACCGCAAACCGGACACACCCAATCTTCTGGGATGGCTTCAAAAGGTGTACCTGGAGGGATTCCCCCATCGGGATCGCCTACTTCGGGATCATATTCATAGCCACAAACACTACATAGATAAATACCCATATTTTTCTCACTGGTTAATTGTTGATTTTGTTTGGGTCTGTAAATATCTTTAACAGAAGTTCATCATCAACACACCAGGCGGATTGCATAAAAACAATCACCCAAAATCTATCTTGATATCTATTAAAAACGCCACCACGTTCTTTGAGCATAGGAAATCAGACCTATAGCGATCGCCCCTAGCAATAATAGTAAAATTACTCCTCCAGGAATAAAGGTAATCAAACCAAAGCCCCTGAGTAGCCAGACAGCTATGCCAATGCCAAGAAAAACACCAAAAGCCTGAGTTAATAAGCGGTTTAAGGAAGATTGACTCACTCTATTTACCTCTCAATTTACGATTTTCTCTACATTGACAGATTAACAATAATTTTCATACATTTTTCCTGATGCCAAATTTCATTATGTCCATCTCCCAAGCTGTAAAAAGTTTTAGCGATGTTTTGACTTAGTTAGGGAGAGATTGTCTTTTAAGGTTTTCTAGGCTAAATTTTTCGTAAAGCAGTAGTCTGATTTTTTCTACTGCTTAAGTGTAAATTAATATTTGTAGTGAGAAATACGGTTTTTCTCATCAAATTTCAGAATAATTACCACACATGATTAATTCCCAAAAAATGGTGTAGGCAACAGGAATTAAATATTGATGAGGTTGTACTTCACTCCTTCAATGGTTTGTCGTCACAACCTCTGCAAATGGTGAATTTGAGGAGTAACGGAAAGAAATTTATGTCTGTAACCCATATCTCAGACTCGGTGATGACAGGTTCAAGTATGACTTGGAATCAAGAACAGCAACAGCTAATGTTGCAGGGTGAAATTGTAGTCCAGGCGCGATCGCATACTGCCTGCGGTGGTGCAGTTAGTGCTTGTATGTACTTACCACTGGGGCGATCGCAGGTATGGCAACAAATCACCGATTACCCCCGTTGGGTGCAATACTTTCCAGATATTACCAAAAGCGAAGTTTTACAAAGGGGTGAGGTCAAACGCCTGTATCAATCAGCACAAAAAGTATTTTTATTTTTGACCGCTCAAGTGGAAATTTACCTCAACGTTGTAGAAGTGCTAGGACAACAAATTCAATTTCGCATGGAGAAGGGTAGTTTTGTTGACTTTGCTGCCCATATTCAGCTAAAAGATTATGATCATGGGACTTTACTAGCTTATAGTGTCCAAGCTACCCCGAATATCCCCATCCCGGCAATTTTCATTCAACAAGCCATGACCTTTGAGTTGCCTGCAAATATGCGTAAAATGAGACAAGTAATTTGTCAATAATCAACCCTACACTTTAGTTAATTCTAGTAACTTGCTTTGTTTGGATAAACTCAGCGAATCATCAGAAAAACTAGGCTCACCTTCAAACCACACATGAGTTAATTCATATTCAGTAAATTTATAACCAAGAGTAGCTGCAAAATTTACTATTTTGGTCGTGTCCCAATGCCAGCTGCTCAACAACCCTCTGTTACAGCAGTTATTAAAGTATGCTTCATAAACAGATGTTTCCGAAATCAAAACTTCATAAAAAGCATTAACCTGCTGTAACGACATAAAAGTTTATCCCCAAAATTTTGATTTTTGTATTTAATTAAAACCTACATTTAGTTAATGGAGTATTCCGGTTTGAATCTCCCAGCATTAAAAAGTCTTTATTTATTTGAAGAAATAAAATTAATGGAACAAAAAATCATCTAGCCCCAGGAGGAATTTTTTTCAAGAGTTAGTATTATTATTTACATTGACCCTCACCTGGCCTAAAGACGAGGTGAGGGTCAATTATTTCATTTTTGAATTTTTAATTTATATGCCCCATAACCCATGCTCAACATTGTATAATCCAATCTCTACGATAAATTTACCTTATTGTCCTAAGCAAATCATGGTAGAGGAAAGTAGATATCATACTTACAGTTAGAATAAAAATTCATTATCAAGCTAAACACTTTCATCTTTTGCATTGATATGGTTAAACCATTGACAGCAAAATACTGGGTTCAAGTTGGGGAACTGCCACTAGAAGCAACAGGAGGCAGCAATGGATAATAGTCCAATTAGAGTCTTGTTAATTGATGATAGTAAAGATGATTATATTTTAACTTGTAACTGGTTTAGTGAATTTCAAATCAGTGGTTGTGAGTTGGAATGGTTGGACAACTATCAAGTTGCTCAACAAGCGATCGCGCAAGGTTTACATGATATATATCTTGTAGACTACCGTCTAGGAGCAGACAGTGGACTAGAATTAATCCGCAATGCAATAGGCAATGGTTGCAATGCTCCTATGATTTTGCTCACTGGTCAAGGAGACAGAAAAATTGATCTAGAAGCGATGCAAGTGGGTGTAGCAGATTATCTTGAGAAAAGCCAATTGAATCCACCTTTACTAGAACGTTCTATCCGTTATGCGATTGAACGTAAACACACAGAACAAAAAATTCGGCAACAGGTAACTTTACTTGATGTTACGCAAGATGCCATTTTCGTCCAAAATTTAGACGGACAAATTTTATTTTGGAATCAAGCCGCCGAGTTGCTTTATGGCTGGGAAAAAGCAGCAGCCATTGGTAAGCAAACACAAGAACTTTGGCAAGAAAATAACTTAGAACTGTTACAAATAGCACTTAAACATCTTAAAAAAAATAACTTCTGGGAAGGAGAGTTACACCAAAAAACCAGAAACGGTCAAGACATTATTGTCGCCAGCCGTTGGACACTAGTACATGAATTTGGTGAGCAACCCCCATCAATTCTAGTTGTGAATACAGAAATTACCCAAAAAAAGCTCCTAGAAGCACAATTTCTCCGCGCTCAAAGATTGGAAAGTATTGGCACTCTCGCCAGTGGTATTGCTCACGATCTCAACAATGTTTTAGCTCCAATCTTGATGACAGCACAACTTTTAGAGGCTCAAATTAAAGATGAGCGTTCTTTGAGATTACTTCCTATATTAATTAACAATGCGAAACGGGGAGCAAATTTAGTTAAACAGGTACTTTCTTTTACTCGTGGTCTTGAAGGTGAGCGTACCTTGTTGCAACTAAAGCACTTAATTCTCGAAATTAAACAAATAATTAAAGAGACATTTCCCAAATCAATTGAAGTTGTCACCAAAATATCACAAAATCTTTGGACTGTCTTTGGTGATGGGACTCAACTACATCAAGTGCTGATGAATTTGTCTGTTAATGCCCGTGATGCGATGCCAAATGGTGGGTTACTATACATTGAGGCTAAAAATTTATTCATTGACGAAAGTTACACCACAATGAATCTAGATGCCAAAGTCGGACCTTATATAGTCGTAACTGTTACTGATACTGGCACTGGTATTAGTCCAGAAATATTAGATCGCATATTTGAGCCATTTTTTACCACCAAAGAAGTCGGTAAAGGTACAGGTCTTGGCCTGTCCACAGTCCTTGGTATTATTAAAAGTCATGGTGGTTTTATCAACATCAATACAGAAGCCGGGAAAGGTAGTCAATTTACAGTCTACCTACCAGCACAAGAAACTAAAGAAACTCTAGAAGAAGCAGACACAGCATTACCACCAGGAAATGGAGAATTAATTTTAGTTGTAGATGATGAAGATTCAATTAGAGACATTACTAAAACATCTCTAGAAAGCCATAATTACAAAGCTATTACAGCTAGTGATGGGATTGAGGCTATAGCTTTATATGCAGAATATCAAGCAGAAATATTTCTTGTCTTGACAGATATGGTCATGCCGTCAATGGATGGATTAACTACGATTCGTACATTGCAAAGAATGAATCCCCAAGTCAAAATTATTGCTGTCAGTGGACAGAGTATTAATGATAAATTGAGTACAGCCCATAACATAAATATCCAAGCTTTTTTATCCAAGCCTTACACAGCAAACCAATTATTGCAAACAATCAGTATGGTTAAAAATGCAACTTAACTCAAGGAAATCTCAAGCTTTAACAGCAAATGCTGCCTTTGATAGATATTTAAAAAAAGATTTTTTGTGTCTGAATAATATATATTTATGAAATCAATTATTACAACTACATCTGCTATTCTTAAACCAAAAAGTGAAGATAGCTTTGCTATTACCTTTGCGCCCTTATCTATTGATGAAATCTATATAAAAGCCAATGATCCAGCTAATGGTGCAGTGGTGTTAATGAGTGGGATGGTTCGTAATCAAACGGATGGTAAAGCTGTAGTTTCTCTAGAATACCAAGCATACGAGCCAATGGCGTTGCAAGTGTTTTATCAAATTGCGGCTGATATTCGTGCTGACTGGCCTGATGTGAATCGGGTGGTAATTCACCATCGTGTCGGACGCTTGCAAATTGGAGAAATTAGCGTTTTAGTGGCAATAGGCTGTCCCCATCGAAGTGAGGCGTTTGCAGCTTGCCGTTATGCTATTGATACGCTGAAACATAATGCCCCTATTTGGAAAAAGGAACATTGGTTTGATGGTTCTAGCACTTGGGTAAGTATTGGAGCTTGTGAACAGTCAAGCGAAATCAATCATCCACCACAACGTAGTGTGCCAAATTTGGAGCCTCGTCCACACCATAATATTAATGATTCTGTGTAGTTCTTGCTGAAACTTAGAATCGAAATATAAATCAGGGAACACTACAACTAGATAATTCAGTTTCCCTGAAAAATATGACAACTAACGATTATGAAACGGTAAGCCATTTGGACTGGCAAGAATGTCATCAACAGCTACAGCTTTTCCAGCAGCAGCAAAAAATCTTGGCTAGGATTCTGGCTAGGGTTCGTGCATCTGTTAACCTAGAACCTCTGTGTTCTACTTCTTGTCAAGATATTTGTCGGCAATTGAAGATTGAGCGAGTGGCAATCTATCGCTTCAATGCTGACTGGAGTGGTAGTTTCATCAATCGTCTTGGCTTTGCAGAAGCACCTTGGAATACATTAACTGCCTTTGGGCAAGACTTAGTATGGCAAGATTCCCATTTGCAAGAAACTCAGGGAGGGCGATATCGCCACAATGAGCCGTTTGCTGTGGCAGACATTTACAAAGCTGGACACGCTCGTTGTCATATTGAAGTCTTAGAACAATTTCAGATTCAAGCATATGCGATCGCACCAATTTTTATTGGTGCAAAGCTTTGGGGTTTACTGGCTGCCTATCAACACTCTGCACCTCGACACTGGCATCCTAACGAAGTTGAATTTATCGCTCAAGCCGCCACCTATCTCGGCGTAGCTATGCAGCAAGCAGAAAACGTAGAACAAACTAAACAACGTACAGCAGAACTGCAAGATGCTATTGCTAGACAACGAGCTTTAACAGAAGTAGTGGGGAAGATTCGCTCGTCTGTGGACACCCAAATTATTTTAGATACGGCCTGTCAGGAACTTTGCCAACTACTGAAGCTAGAACGGACGGCGATTTATCGTTTTCATGAAGACTGGAGCGGCGAATTTGTGAGCCAGTTCGGCATGGTAGAGCCAATGTGGGATAGAGTTCATCCATTTGGTAAAAATCTGATTTGGGAAGATACTCATCTACAAGAAACCAAAGGTGGACGCTATCGTAATAATGAAAGTTTTGCTGTCAATGACATTTATAAGGTTGGTCACTCACGCTGCCACATTGATATTCTAGAGCAATTTAAGATTCGGGCTTATACCATAGCACCGATTTTCATTGGTTCAAAACTGTGGGGACTGATTGCAGCTTATCAACACTCTGGATCTCGCCAATGGGCAAATTACGAAGTTGAGTTTCTGGGACAGGTGGGGGCGCAACTGGGGGTAGCAATTCAACAAGCAGAGAATTTGTCTCAGTCCAAACAACAGGCGAGCGCCCTCAAAGATGCGATCGCTAGGCAATGCGCACTCACAGAGGTTGTCGGTAAAATTCGCTCCTCTCTAGATATTGATTTAATTCTGAAAACCACCTGTCAGGAAGTGTGCAAATTGCTGCGCGTGGAGCGAGTTGGTGTTTATCGCTTCAATGAAGACTGGAGTGGCGAATTTGTCAGTCATTTCGGTATGGTGGAAGCGCAATGGGACAGTATTAATCCTTTTGGCAAAAATCTCGTTTGGGAAGATACTCATCTACAAGAAACCAAAGGCGGACGCTACCGCAACAATGAAACTTTTGCTGTTAACGACATCTACCAAGCTGGACACTCACGCTGTCACTTAGATATTTTGCAACAGTTTAAGATTCGTGCCTATGTGTTGACCCCCATTTTTGTTGGTCGAAAGCTGTGGGGATTGCTGGCGGCTTATCAACATTCTGCACCCCGCCAATGGGATAGTGTAGAAGTGGAATTTTTGGGACAGGTTGCCAGCCAATTAGGAGTGGCATTGCAAAGTTCCGAAATGATGGCACAAATTCAAACTCGTGCAGATGAACTGCATCAAGCGGCAGAACAACGCCGCATCTTATTTGATTTAGTCGTTAAAATTCGCGAATCTTTGGATTTAGAGACAATTTTCCAGACTACAGTCCAGGAAGTCAGGCGATCGCTACAAGCTGATCGAGTTGGTATATTCCAATTTGATTCTGATGCCGGTTTGTGCAGTGGTGAGTTTATTGCAGAAGATGTCAGACCCAATTTCGATTCTGCTCTCGCTGTCAAGGTGCAAGATTATTGTTTTGGTGAAAATTTCGCACCACAATATCGCCAAGGGCAAGTACAAGTCATCTCTGATATCAACAGCATCGGCTCGAAAGTGCCTCATCTGGAAGTGATTGAGCGATTCCATATCACAGCCCAGATTGTTGTCCCGTTGATGGAAGGTGATAAGATGTGGGGCTTATTGTGCATTCATCAATGCACCCATCCGCGTCATTGGGAAGAAGCAGAATTGGAATTTGTTACTCAAATAGCAGCTCAACTCAGCGTAGCACTACATCAAGCCAACTTATTCCAACAATCTAGTTTACTGGGTCAAACTCGTGAAGAAGCAAATCAACTAGCACAGGCGTTGACAGAACTACGCACTGCCCAAATGCAAATGATCCAAGCTGAAAAAATGGCTAGTTTGGGACAACTGGTAGCGGGAGTTGCTCACGAAATTAATAACCCGATTAATTTTATTCACGGTAACTTGGAACACGCTCACAAATACACACAAGATTTGCTGCGTTGCGTAGAACTTTATAGCCATTATCATCCTAATGCTGTACCTGAAATACAAGAGTTTCTCAAGCAAGCCGAAATCGAGTTTCTCTTTGACGACTTACCGAAATTATTCCAGTCTATGAAAGTTGGTACGGAGCGTGTTTGCGAAATTGTGACATCATTGCGGAACTTTTCGCGCCTAGATGAAGCAGACTTTAAAGTCGCCAACATTCATGAAGGTATTGATAGTACATTGATGATTTTGGAACATCGTTTGAAGTCTTCATCTGATCGTCCCGCTATTCATTTAAAGAAAGATTATGACCAGTTACCTCCAATAGAATGCTATCCTGGTCAACTGAATCAAGTATTTATGAATCTGCTATCTAATGCTATTGATGCTTTAGAAGAGCGTAATGCACAAGATACTCCGGAAGCAATCGCCGCTAACCCCAACGAAATCTGCATTTCTACCTCTATGCTCAATCATGATTGGATTAGCATTCGGATTGCTGATAATGGAATCGGCATGGATGAAAAGTTACTTTCTCGGTTATTTGATCCCTTTTTTACCACCAAAGTTGTCGGTAAAGGTACAGGATTAGGACTTTCTATTAGCTATCGAATCGTTACTGATAAACATAAGGGCAAGATATATTGCCAATCTGAACCAGGCAAAGCTACGGAGTTTGTTGTTGAGTTACCGATTCGTCAGACCATAGCTAAAAAACCTCTGCTTGAAGTGATGTAATACAATTTTAAGAAAATCCTGATACACATAGATTTTGATTTTGCGTAGGGGTTAACATTGCTAACCCCTACGCGTCTATTTGTATCACTATTACCCACCACCAACGATTGTCACTACTTCTAAGCGATCGCCTGATTGTATTGTGGTTTGTTCCCAAAACTGGCGATGTAAAATTTCGCCGTTATACTCCACCGCTACCAACCGGGGATTAAAACCCAACTGCTGGAGTAAATCAGGTAAAAGGGTTTGAGAAACACAATTATGAGTTTCCCCATTTACTTGCAAAGTAATTTGACCGGACATAAGACTAATTCGTAATTCGTAATTCGTAATTCGTAATTTGTAATTCGTTAGGACTTACATAACTGGCATATTTTTTATGTAGGGGAGGCAAAAAGCGGTGTGGATTTTCCTCCCGCTTTATTGCCGTTGTGTGACGCTGCAAATGTATTTTTGTTGTCTTTAATTTTGAACTTTGAATTTTGAATTTTGAATTGGAGGGAAGAGACTTGACTCTTCTGGCTTCACCCGATGGAGTTGGGAGAGTAAATATTGGGTTACTAGAGTAGGTTGTTCGGCTTGCATGAGCGATCGCACTACCGCCACCCGTTCTGCTCCGCTATCAATCACATCATTGATATTATTGGGATCTATCCCGCCAATGGCGAACCAGGGAATGGTGCTATTTTGATTGGCGTAACGAACATACTCTAAACCAGCCGCCGGTTTGCCTACTTTCGTGGGAGTTTCGTAGACTGGCCCCACGCCAATATAATCTGCACCTTCAGTAATTGCCTTTTGCATTTCTTCCGCATTAGTTGTAGAACGACCGATTAAGCGTTGTGGGCCGAGTAATTGACGAGCAACGGCAATTGGCATATCTTGCTGTCCTAAATGTACCCCATCAGCATCGACTGCCAAAGCTAAATCCACTCGGTCATTCATAATAAATAAAGCCCCGTAGCTATGGCATAATTCCCGTAGCTGAGTAGCTTGTTCTAGACGCACTGTGTCATCGGTGTCTTTATCGCGGTATTGAACTAGAGTTAATCCACCTTTGAGGGCAGCTTCTACCGTTTCGAGTAAAGTATCTGAGGGGGATGTTACCAGATATAAATGCGATCGCCACAGCAGTTGATGACGCTCGTAACCCATCAAATTAGTTTCTAGGCTGTAAACCTGATAACGCATCTGCTTAAAAGCCTTACCCATGCTGGGGTGATAAAGCTTCCCATATTCTTCCACTACCCGCAAAGCTTCTTGGACGCGGCAAAAATTCGCCTGTAACAGAGACTTAATCCCAGAGCGTTGCTCCTCCTGGGGATGGCTTAACTCAGTACCAATATCGCCTGCTGTATCTCGCGCCGACCTTAACTCCGCATTATGCCAACTAGCCACCTCTTGGCGTAGCTGCTTACATTCCCCAGCCATTGGGGAATTATTCAAGCCAAACCGACACCACTCTTCAATAATTCGCAAGCCTTCACGAGCGCGGTCTAAATTAGCATCTAAAATGCGGTAGACAACTTGCTGCATATGCCTTTGTTGGCTTTGGGCTGTGGCCATTACAACAACCCCATTATTGATGCTTTCATCGTAATAGCCAGCCTCTTTCATCGTTGCAATCTACCTCACATATTGATTTGCTCTTTGGGCATTGGGCATTGGGCATTCTATTTTTCTCCCCTTGCTTCCCCTGCTTCCTTGTCCTCTGTCACCTGTCACCTGTCACCTGTCACCTGTATTAATTACTTTGTATTAAAAATAGCCAATTGGTCAATATAGCGGATAACATAATCGACATACTGAATATTTGAAAGTATGAAAACTTATAATTACTTCTAAGGAGTGGTGTGAAGGTGATTTCCCTCATTTTGTCGCTAAAATACCCAAAATTAAACAACTTGCTATGTCAACCATCTTTGATGATGTTAGCAAGATATCCCATTTCTGGTCTTTCTTTATTATGCGCTATGGGTGTTATTAGCATAACGTTACTCAGCCTAGACCTTCGTAGCGTTGTTGCTCAAGTACCATCTGGATCAAATCCAATGCCCCTGGATGAAACAACAATTTCTCAGGTTAATGTCCTCTTTGTCAACCCTAGTATCGGAGATGACACAGCAGGCAATGGTAGTGAAAACGCCCCTTGGCGGACAATTACCCAAGCATTGCAAGTTGCCACGACTAACACAGTAATTAAGCTAGCTCCTGGTGTTTATACTACGGATACGGGAGAAGTATTTCCCCTGATGCTTAAGTCTGGCGTTGTCATCCAAGGAGATGCAGCTAATCAGGGACAGGGGATAATAATTCAAGGCGGTGGGCAATTCCTCAGCCGCAGTTTTGGGGGACAGAACGTTACCATTGTTGGTGCTAACCAAGCTGAGTTAACGGGGGTAACTGTCACCAACTCTAACCCCCGTGGTTACGGTTTGTGGATTGAATCAAGTAATCCGGTAATTACGGCAAATACATTTACAGGTAATACCCAGGATGGTGTTGCTGTGGCTGGTAAAGGTGCGCCAACAATTACTAAGAATTACTTTGAGCGGAATGGAGCTAATGGGATAACTATCAGTGGTACATCCCAACCGCAAATCCGAGAAAATATGTTTGTGCAAACAGGTTTCGGGATTAATATTACTCACAACGCCGCACCAGTCTTGGTCGGTAATCAAATTAAAGACAATCGCGCTGGTATCATTGTGCAAGCCCAGGCGCGTCCTATTTTAAGGCAGAATTTAATTCAAAATAGTCAAGAAGATGGTTTAGTAGCGATCGCACAAGCAATGCCAGATTTAGGTAATGCTACGGAAGCAGGCGGTAATGAATTTCGTAATAACAAACGCTATGACATTAACGCTAGTGCCGCTAAACAGGTCATTGTTGCAGTTGGTAATACCATTAATAATAAACGCATCGCTGGTCAGGTAACTTTTCAGGCTCAAGCTGCTACCCCAGCCAATACTGAGCAAGTAGCGGCTAACGGTGAAATTACCTTTGCTGCTCCTGGTGTATCTGACGAGCCGACAGCGCAAAATCAAACTCAAAGTCAGTTATTACCATTAACCTCAGCTAATACACCCCTGACTTTACCCAAATATAATCAACAAATCCCTGCACCCATTCCCAGCAGAATAGCCGCTAGCAACAGCACACGTAAAACATCAATAGCCACCACTAGAAAAGTAACTCCATTACCAGCCGTACCAGCACAGGCTGAACAGTTTAATTATGTGCAGATTGATCGCAACACCATTGAATTTATTGCACCTCAAACAGAGACACCAGCACCAACTTTCACGACTCAAGAACAGTCATGGCCGGCAAACCTCTCACCATCTCAACCAGAAGTTAGACAGCAACAATCAAACCCCACATTAAAAGTTACCCCTGTGCCGGGTACTGGTACTGTAGAATTTGCTGCGGTGAGGAACAATGACCTATTACCCGTTCCTAATGGCGATATTCCCCTAGGTAATACGCGGAATATGCCAAAAGTATCAGCACCACAAACTTATACAACTAGCTATGCAGGAAATTATTCATCTTCTACATCCGCAGGTGTGCGTTACCGAGTGGTAGTAGAGGCGTTAACCGACACAGAACAGGAATTAGTCAGATTTCTTGCACCTGGAGCTTTCCCCACTATTTGGCAAAGTCGCAGAGTCATGCAAGCCGGTGTGTTTAGCGATCGCAATAACGCTGATGAAATGCTGAAAATACTGACTAACAACGGCTTAAGAACCATAGTTGAGCCATTGAATTAACAGTTTATAAGCGATCGCCTACCAAAACTAAGAGCGATCGCTTCTGGGATATTCACAATTTTCTCTACCCTGATCAGCAGTTCATGAGGGTTTTCACTTACCTTTTATCAAAATTTCCACAGTTTCAACTTTCACTTCACACAAATATTTTTAAAGAATTTTGATAATTTGTCCCTCTGTTTGGTATTTCTGAAAAAGTCACAACTTAGGAGTATCGCCTCTATGGCTAAAATTAAAAGTCCCGCAATCGCTGACTCTGGTGCTAAACCTCCCTATACTTTCCGTACAGGTTGGGCATTGTTGCTACTAGCTGTTAACTTTTTGGTAGCAGCCTATTACTTCCACGTTATTGACTAGTTAACGTTGGAGTAGTTAGGACTTACGCATGAAACGGCAAACTTTAAGCTTTGGTCAAGGGTACAAGGGTATAGGGGTATAAATAGGTATTCACAACCCTACAGGAAGCCTAAGAAGGCACGTCTACACTCCATTACCCCCTGATACACCCTCCCAAAACAAATAGTCTTGTTGCGTAGGTGCTGGTGGTGTTGCTCAAATCGTTCCTTTGAATAAACCCTTGGGACGAATGAGCAACACCAAAATCATGATTAATAAGGCTATACCTTGCTTATACTGTGAACCCAGCCAAGCAGTGCTGACTTCTTGAACAATACCAATGATGAAAGCTGCGGCGATCGCACCGTAAGGATTACCAATCCCTCCCAAAATTACCGAGGCGAATAAAGGCAAGATCAAAAACCACCCCATATTGGGACGCACGGCTGTAATTAATCCATACATACTGCCACCCAAAGATGTGAGCGTACCAGCAATTAACCAAGTCCACAAGACTACTTTATCAACATCAATCCCAGAGACTTTAGCTAAATCTAAATCATCAGCCACCGCTCGCATCGCCTTGCCAATTTTCGTATTTTGCAGCAGATAATGCAGTGCCAAAATTGCCACCACTGCCAAAGCTAACACCACGATTTGGTTTTGCGGTACTTTGACACCAAAAATATCTAAAGCTGGGATAATAGGTAAATCATAATTTTGATTCTTGCCACCCCAAATTAAAATAATCCCATTCCGCAGAAACAAAGCCAGCCCAATCGAGATAATAATTAGTGTTGTCGAGTTAGCACGGATTGAGCGCATCTTTGACCAGAGTAATTTTTCTGATAACACCATTGCTAATACTGTTCCGCCTGCTGCCAAGATCATTGACAGCCAAATATTTAACCCTAAAGTATTTACAAATAACGTTAGATAAGCCCCTAAAGTCAAAAAATCACCGTGGGCAAAATTAGACAACCGTAAAATCCCGTAAGTAAGTGTCAGTCCGACTGCGGCTAAAGCAATAATGCTCCCCACAGCAATGCCATTGACGATAAGTTGAATAATTTGTGTATCCATAATTTAATCTAAATAAAGTCAGTTAATATTCATTAGCAATGGTTTATAGCAGATAATATTCTTGGTTGTGCAGTGATGATCGACACTATAATCTATGATTTATCGACAAAAAAGAATTGTGAGCTAATATACATAGAATCCTGTTCGCAATTTTTGCGTAATTAAAATTGTCCAACGGTCTAGTTGACCATGCAGCAGTATTCAAGCTTACCAGAACACAACTCACAGGTAGATGCCACAATCCAACAACTTCGCGCTGAGTTATGGCTAGAACGCAGCTTGAACCAGCTACAACGCCGCCTTAATGATTGCCTGCTTGTTGTTTTGACAGATGCCGCCCAAACCGATAGCCCAGAAGCAGAAATGTGGCAAACTGTGGCACAGGAAATCAGCATGGCTTTAAACAGTAGGGGGGTAGCCATTGCTCTATGCCAACCGCAAGAAACGGTTGGTAAAGTTTACTATATTTCTTGCCCCACATCTGTTGATTCCCCAGCCCCAGTTTTGGAATTGACGCTGAAAAATGGCAAAACACGGCCATTGGAATTGCAAGCAGAAATTCAAGTGCAAGATTTACATGATTTAGAAAGCCAAAAACCGCCTCAAGCTTGGCGATTGCACGATAAATATAGTGGGGTGATGGGATGGTTACTCATAGCTACTAGTAAACCCAACTCTCATCCCACAAAACTGACAGATGCACAAGTGCAACTGACTCCGCAATTCATGAGCAAGGCAGCAGAGCATTGTGTTCAAGCATTAGTTCAATTTAAACATATACAATCTTTACAGCAGCGATCGCAGCATTTTGTAGACTTTAATCAAGAACTGAAGCGGACAAATCAACTCAAGAACCAGTTCTTAGCCAACACCAGCCACGAAATCCGGACACCACTCAGTTCGATTATTGGCTTTACCCACCTGCTTTTAACTCAAGGCTATGATCCCACTAGAGAACGTCAACGTGAGTATTTAAACATCATTCAGTCCAGTGGTAAACACCTCCTAGCTTTGATTAACGACATTTTGGATTTGTCCAAAATTGAAGCTAACCAACTAGAAGTGCAATGGGAAAAAGTCGATATACCAGAATTGTCTCGTAATGTCCTCACACTAATCAAAGAGAAAGCCAATAATAAGGGGTTGAAATTGTCTTTGGAAATAGATCCTCAAGTCACAACCCTAGTCGTAGATCCCTTACGACTCAAGCAAATGCTCTTGAATTTGCTGTTTAACGCTTTAAAGTTTACCAATAAAGGCACAGTGGGTTTAAAGGTGACACGGCAAGATTCACTAGTGCATTTTACGGTGTGGGATACAGGTACTGGCATATCCAAAGAACATCAAACACTACTGTTTCAACCTTATTTCCAAATTCCCAATTCCTCCCCTAGCCAAAATGAAGGTACTGGTTTAGGTTTAGCCGTAACACAAAAACTGGCAGAAATTCATCATGGTTATGTGGAGGTGGAATCAGTAGTTAATTCTGGTTCTCGTTTTACTATTGTTTTGCCCCTAAAGCCTATAGAAGCAGTTTTATCTACAGAAATTGAGGAGGATGAACAAGCCACATCCTCACAGCCTTTCCCAATCACTCCCATCACTTCCAACGAGATTTTACTGGTGGAAAATGATTTACCTAATGGGAAACTGATGCAAATTCATCTCAGTAAGTTAGGTTATCAAGTAACTTGGGTGAAGAACGAAGTAGAAATGTGGGACGCACTCACCCACAAACAACCATTTGTTATCTTAATGGATATACGCTTACCCAATAGCTGTGGTATTGATTTGGTACAGCAGTTACGAGAAAAACCAGAATATCAGCAGATTCCCATCATTGCCCAAACGGCAATGTCCATGAAAGGCGATCGCGAAATTTGTCTCACAGCCGGATTTAATGAATATATTTCTAAACCCCTTGATTTATCTCTTTTGGCTGATTTAGTAGCTAAGTATAGTTTAGGTGACAGGGGACAGGGGACAGGTGACTGGGTAGATTGTACCCCAATGCCTAATGACTATTGACTATTGACAATTAACATGATGCTGACAGAAAAACTAGAGAAATTAAAAGTATTATTTGCAGAGATGGAACAGGCTTTGATTGCCTACTCTGGGGGTGTTGATAGCACTTTGGTAGCTAAGATTGCTTATGACGTTTTAGGCGATCGCGCTTTGGCTGTGACGGCTGTTTCACCTTCTCTGCTACCAGAAGAACTGGAGGATGCTGAAATTCAAGCCGCAACTATTGGGATTGCTCACAAGATTATTCAGACTCATGAGATGGAAAATCCCAATTACACCGCTAACCCCGTTAACCGTTGTTATTTTTGCAAGAGTGAACTGCACGACAACCTCAAACCTTTGGCTTTAGAGTTGGGTTATCCCTATGTAATCGATGGTGTGAATGCTGATGATTTGCATGATTATCGCCCAGGGATTCAAGCCGCTAAAGAACGAGGTGCGCGATCGCCTTTAGCTGAATTTGGTGTGACTAAGTTAGAAGTCCGCCAACTTTCCCAGCAGCTTGGTTTACCTTGGTGGGATAAACCAGCCCAACCTTGTCTCAGTTCCCGTTTTCCTTACGGCGAGGAGATTACTGTAGCCAAGTTACAACGCGTCGGTAGAGCCGAAATTTACCTGCGAAAGCTAGGTTGGCAAAATTTGCGCGTCCGTTCCGAAAGTGACACAGCACGCATTGAATTACCACCAGAAAAAATCAAAGATTTTGTCATGTTGACAGACTTACAATCTGTAGTAACTACATTTCAAAACTTGGGTTTTATCTACGTCACCCTAGATTTAGAAGGTTATCGCAGTGGTAAGCTAAACCAAGTCCTTAAGACAGTGCTGAGTAGTGAGTAGTGAGTGCTGAGTGCTGAGTAGTGAGTAATGAGTAATGAGTAGTGAAGTGAGTGGGTGGGCATTGTATTTTTCTCCCCCTGCTTCCCCTGCTTCCCCTGCTCCCCCTGCTTTCTTTTCCTCTGTCACCTATCACCTGTCACCTAAATAATCTCCGCCTCCACAGAGACTAAAATACAACCATTAATCTTCCAGGTATCATCCGGTTGTTTTTCCATAAAATACAACGCTCGTAGGGGCATACCATCAGGTGCTAGTAGTAAAACTGGCTGAGTAATATTGTCTTGAATAGTAGTAATTTTCTCAAAAAATACCGAGCGAGGACGGTAAACAGCCGGATAACTTAAGCTCACCATCTGCATAAAATGGTCTGGGGTTTGGAATTGCTCTTTGATTCCAGGACTAGCAAGAGCGAAAGCAGCTTGAGCATCATCTTTTTGGAATGCGTCTAGTTGGCTTTCTATAACAGCGCGTATAGCAATAAAATCTTTATCGGTAGCTTCCATAAATCTGCTGGCGATCGCCTAGTAGTAGTATGCTCAATTTCTAGTTTGAGAAAGTTTGAATTCTACTTGCTGGAGAGCAAATCGCCAAATATCATAACCATCGGGTGACAGATGTATTCCATCTGTGGTTAAATCTGAACGCAAATTGCCATCAGCATCTGTAAACCAATTATGAATATTTAAGTAATTAACTCCTTCTTGTTTGGCAATCTGAGCAATTCTGGTGTTGAGATGACGAATACGGCTATTAGAAATTGTGGCTACATGAGCTGGTAGGATGGATTGAACAAAGATTTGCGCTTTGGGGTGATTTTTCCGTAAGCTACGCATCATCCGGCGGTGATTTCGCAAGATGGTTTCGTCACTCGTACCTTTTCTTAAGTCATTAATCCCAGCCATGATGTAGATTGCATCAGGACGGGTTTGTGCAAAGGTGGCTAATCGTGTCGCCATACCACCAGATGTATCTCCAGATATGCCCTGATTCAGCCATAATTTACCCGTAGGCAGGTTTTGTCTAGGAAACCACAGACTTAAGGAATCACCAACTAAGATACTAAGACGGTTTTTACCTTGACCTTGGGCGATCGCTTTTGCTTCTAAAGCTAATAAACTTTTCCAGTCTTCATAAGTCAGTTGCTGTTTTCCCCTTGACTCCCCTAATCCTTGGAAGTTATCAATATCTGCACGGGTGTAAATCTGACCTGTTTTTAGTGCTGCTAATCTTTGATAGTACAGTTGATTGCCAGAAGTTAGTAGCGCATCTGTCGGCTGATTACTAGGATTGAATAATGACTCTATTGATATTGGTACTTCTTGATTGGTAAATTGCGGTGAGGTAACATCCCCAGTAGAAAGTTTTTTTTCACTCGCCCTTGGTTCTGAAGCCTCTGAAGATGCTAAAAGTTGGCTACTTAATTCTGGTAAAAAAAGGTTAAGCTGCTCTAGAAAAAACTTTTTCTCTAATGGTGGGTGTAGATTTTCTCCAGGCTGCGACACTTGGCTACTAAATTCTGGTGTTGATATGTCACGCTTGAGGAGATGTTTTTCATCTGCTATTGTCTGCGAGTCTTGTTTTGCATTCCACTGAGAGCTATGCTTTTCTGGCAATAAAATTGACATCTCTGGAATAGCTGATGCTGGTATTGCCAATCCTGTTAACAAGCCTGCTGCCAACAGATAAGAATCCCTCATCGCGTTTTTCTCCTCTAATTACTGCTTTTCCTGTTGACAGCGTTAGTTGTCCGTATTCAGGAAAATTTACGGTGGTTAAAATATCATTCTTATGTACAACGTATATTTCTGTAAACTGGGTTAACAATATTATCTTTGACAATTTACAAATTCTTTAAAGCATATCTTTTTCTAGTATATGAACGAGATAGGCATAGGGGACAGGGGACAGGGGTCACGTAAGAAGAGATTATGAGGTATGCTGAATTTTCTGAAAAATTAAATAGGAGTCCCATATATTAGATTAAGGAAATGGTATTGATAGCAATCAATAGCAGTATAAATACTTGCCATAATATTTTTTAGAATAATTACTGCTTTCTCAAGTGATAAATGTTACTATGTACTGTTTTTTCTACATTAAAACATTTATTTATGTGTTCTGATACATTTAAATTCAATTCTATTTATGAATAAGCTAGTAAGAAGTGCTAAAATTTAGGCGAAGTAACTGATTTTTCCCTGTAATTTTGTGGCTAGAGCTAGTACAGCAATTGGAGTCAGTCCAATCATTAAAGAAACGGTGCAAAAACAAGCACATTCGACCCGTTTAACGCTAAAAGAGGTAATTCTCATGGGAATGTTAGCGATAGATAAGCTTGATGATCAAAGTCGTCAAGAATTAGCAGATCAAGTTCATCAGATGCAAGTAAATGGTGAAATCTGAATCTGCTTTTTGGAGTTAATAGTCTAAATTTCACAGTCAATCAACTCTATTTCCTAGTGACTATTAACTAATCATCAAATCGATAACGACTTCCCATAACATAATCCTCATTAATTTCACATGAAATCCATCGACGCTGCAAAGTTTCAGCAACAAAACCAGTAGTGTTAGAACCTGCAAAGGGATCTAGGACTATATCACCTTCATCAGTCAAAAACTTGATGAAGAATTCAGCGAATCCTTGCGGGAATCTTGCTGGATGAGGTCTAATCCCGGCTGCTTTGCAGCGTCGTAAATAAGCACTGTTAGATTCAGTGTTCGCAATTTCTAGCAAATTTGGCGGAATTGCGCCTTGGTTATCTTTTTGAAATTTATCAGAAATATCATGTCCACTAGGACGAATTTGAGGTTTATAGCCATTTTTTAGTAAGCGTTTCATACTCTGGCTATATGGCTTTAAAATTTTTCTATTATCTGCTTTGGGGTTGGGTATTTTTGACAACCACCAAACTATATTTACTGCATCTTTGACACGAATTCTTCTGATTGTTACCCATTCGGCTGGGGTAGGTAGTCGTGCTGGATTATAATGATATAGTTCTTGCGCCAGAAAAAAGCCGACTTCTTTGCAGAGTTTGACTAATAGTTCATACTGGTAGATACTCCGTATAGGATTACCAGGAAGATAAGCACCGCCTAAATCTAAAACAAATGAGCCATTTTCCGCTAAGACTCTTTTAAATTCGTAGGCGAAGGGTAAAAACCACTCGATATATTTTTCTGAACTTTCGTTACCGTATTCTTTTTTGCGCGTTAAAGCAAATGGTGGTGAAGTCAGGATTAAGTTAACACTGTTGTCTGGGATGCTGGTAATAATCTCCAGACTGTCACCTAAATATGCTTTCCCGTGCTGTTGCGTGTAATAAGGTGTAAGGTTGATGATTGTTGTGGTTATTGTTGGCTGTAAGGTGAAGCAGAGTTTAAAGAGTCTTTATGGCTGAAAGACTACCATTTTTTGTAAGGTAAAAATTTACCGGACATAGTGATTTTAACGCGATCGCCTTTGGGGTCTACTTCTTTTTCCACATCTAAGGTGAAGTCAATCGCACTCATAATTCCATCGCCAAACTTTTCTTGAATGACTTCCTTAATTGGAAAGCCGTAGACTTGCATAATCTCATAGAAGCGGTAAATCAGTGGATCAGTAGGAACAACAGGCCCCAAACCCTTGACTGGGTATGCAGTCAAATCTTGAATATAGATAGGGGCTAAATCTAATGTGTCTACCAATAACCTAGCCTCTTCCTCAGAAGCACTAGCTTGACGGTAGAATACAGCAGCAATCCATACTTCATCCCGTCCGAGAATTTTTTCTAAATCTGCAAAACTGAGTCCTTTCTCTTTCTTCGCTTCGAGTAAAATTTCCGTAATTTCGGGGAGAGACATCTGATTGAGTGAATTAACTTTGCCAGAAGAAATTTTACCATTTTATCCGGTTGGGAGAAAAGCAGATTCGCAAAAGGGCGCGAGTGTCAATTCTCCCAATGATCCTATTGGTAGTTAAGCATGAGATTTTGGCAGTTGAGCAAACTTTTCTGAATATATTGTGACTGTCAAATCTTGATCTTCACGATTAGCGAGCGATCGCTTCACGTCACCCAGGTAAAGTGGTATAGAAAGACCTGGTTCTGGGTGGATAATGGTACGCGCCCGAACTGTTAGCTGATTATCTCCCTGTCTACCCGAACGACCAAAAGAATAGAGGTTACTCGCAGCTTGAAGTAGTGTAGCTTCTACTTCGTCAGGTGAAAGTTTGGGTGATATGGCGATTACTGCTTGGTTTGAACCATTATCGTAGACTAGGGTGTATTTAGCTGAACCTGGAATCACGGTACGACTCAAAGGCACTATTGACAGCGAAAATAAACCAACAGTCAGCACCAACATAAAGCCAGTTATACCTACTAGCCGAAAGCGGATACCCCATTTAAACAGAAAAGCGAGTATTGCCAAAACAGCAAATACCAGCGTGGCAATACCCGACCATTGAGTATATTGAAAAAATTCAGCTGTTGTAAGCATACAGATTGGCTACTTGGGTGTTTTTCCGTTCATGATTGACACACCTATTTTACCGTTGACGGTTCGTAGTAAGGACTTTAGTCCTGATTTTTCTAAGGACTAAAGTCCTCTCTACGAGACGCTACGCGAATACTACAAACTTGGTTATCCCTCAATTCAAATTTGATGACCCTCTTGATTTTGACTTTTGCGTAGCGGTGTTAGTATCCCTGCTACTTTTTCAATATTGTCGGCAAGTAATTGATTGATGTCCTGCATCAGAGATGGAAACATTTATCCAAAAGTTTGCCGGACATTTTTCCAGGGAATCACCTATTATAATTTGAATATTTTCTGCTAGTTGACAACGCTGGAATTGACCTTTTTTATCAAAATATATATAACTTTCAGCTTTACATGGGAAAGTAGATATTCCTGAAGCTGAAGATAGTTGTAATGTTGTATTTTGGTTAATAATACAGGTGTATAAAGAACCATTGGAATAACGAATAATAGTATCATTTTCACAGCTAATGGCAGCTTTAGCTGGTGGAGAAATAGCAAAATTTAGCCCAAATATGCTTAATATTAGAAAGTTTGAATAGAGGATTTTCATGGAAGTAGATGCCGATTAACTAACAAAAAATAGACATAAAAAATGGCATCTTAAAAAAGATGCCCGTTATGCAGGAAAACCCCCAAAGGGTTGTCCCTACACCTTCCCAACAATCAGCAACAGTGACTAATTTAGGTTAGTCACACTCACAGTCACAAACGTGAATGTAATCATCTTATGAACTACAACCTATAAATAACCGCAGTGTAACCACGGAAAATTATCTGCGGTAATAAATTCATCTAGTGGTTAAACTTACTATTCAGTTAATCTTGATTGCTTGTCAGTTTATGATGAGCTTGATTGGAGTGATATACAGTACCGCAAATTGCTGCCATCAATAACCAAGAGATGGTATTTAATCTAAAGTCGAAAAGAGTAACATCAACAGTGTTAAATAGCAACCATTCCACAAAAATTACAAGATAACTAAAAAAGATTAATTTATTGGGAATGTGAGAGTTTTGTAAAAGTTGGATACCTGTAAACAATATCCAGCCTAGTAAGCCACAAAATAATAAAGTGCTTGGTAATCCAGTTTCCGCAGATAGCATCAAAAACAAATTATGGGGATGACCCAAATCAATGTTCATGTGGGCTTTATAGAGGGCTGTAAAATTACGCAATCCCCATCCTGTCCAGGGATCTTGCTGAGTCAAAGACCATGCAAACTCCCATTGGGTTTTTCGCATTAAGGCGACTGGTCTATCTGGATATAAATTATCGTTTAACCTTGCCCAAAAGAAGGAGGGAACGATGCGGCGGAAGATTTGAGCTATGGGGTTAGGAGCAAAAGCTGCCAACAAAACACTAGCAACGACTCCAGACACAGCAACTACCAACAACCGCCAACCTTGATAAAGTGCAAAAGCTAAACAGGCAATAATTGCGATCGCCCATCCATTGCGCGAGTTAGTCAAAATTAAGGCGGCGAAGTCGGCAATTAGAATGATAGGGAGTAGGGAGTAGAGATTAGGGAGTGAGGATTTATGTTTATTCCTGATACCCAGTCCCCGTTCCAGCCACAAACCTAATCCTAGGGTAAAGACAATTGCTAAATATGCCGCAAAAAGATTGGCGTGCATGAAAATAGCTGACATTCGGCCTGGGGGAATTCCGCCGGGTGCGATCGCTACATCGACTAAAACCCACAAAACCTGTAACTGTAATGTCCAGCCAAAAAACAACTGTCCAAAACCCATAATTACAACTGGTACAGAACCAATCACAAAAATCTCAGCTATGCGTCTTAATTGAGCGATGCTTTGAATTAGTGCGGTCAAACCAGAAAATAGCCATAAAAATGGCAATAAATTAAATAAGCCGACAAAAGCGGCCGTTTTATCTAGGGCAAAACTAGCAGATATAAACAATAAGACACTAAATACACCAAACCCACGATTAATGGGAATGCGAATAATCGTGCGGTATTGCTTAATCCAAGTAAGCAGTGAGGCCACAGCTATAGCCACAAATCCCAAAAAGGGACTTAGTGGGAATATTAGTAGACCGATTTGCAGGCAATTCCAAGGTAACTGCAAATTCGGGTTGGGATGATAAACAGCTGACTTCAAGCTATCTCCCAACATTCGCTACGGGTGAGCCGAATTTGTGCCAAAGCAAACACAGTGGGGATGATCCGACCGTAATTAGTCGTAATCATTCTCCAACCTAAGTCTGCAAAAAACCATGCCCACATCATTGGCCCCACGACGGAGAATATACCGCGAACGGCTGTATATCGAGCTGCACTCAAGGTCATACCTCGCCGTGCCATTTGTAAAGTTACATAACTTTGAAACTGTGTTTTTGCTGCTTGAGAGCCTGCAACTACCGCATTTTTGGCTACTTCATATGTTGCAAAGTGGAGAGCAAATTGACGGGCAATTTGTTGTAAAAGCAATGGTTTAACGATGGATGTGACAGCCAAGGCACTACCACCTTTAAACAACAAACTCAAGGGGTCATGTTGTAATAAAGGTGGTAAGGGTTCTGTCATATCTGACTTCACCATCTGATTCTGCAATTGAAAAGTCAATTTTTGCTTTTCATTTTCTGGTAATTTTTTCCAAACTTGTCCCAGCAGATACAAAAATACTTCGGCTTCTAAATCAATGGTTGTTAAATCTTGAGAATAGGGAATTTTTAAATACTTACAGACTTGAATCAGTGCTTGACGATAAGTCATCTGGTCTGTTTGTCCCCGTAAGACCGTCATCCCATCGGCGGCTAAAAAGCGAAAACGGCTTTCTAATGAGTCTAGCCAAGCTTGGTGGTTCTGGCTTTGGACTTCGATGGGTTCAGGCGTATGAACATAATCTAAAGGATTAAACTTACGGCTAAACAGAATTGCGGTTAAATCTTGCAATTCATCTTCGGTTGCTAACTCTAACGCCGCCCTCAGCTCATCCAATTTCCCTTCCTCCTTTTCATACAGCGTATCTGTAACCTATTCTACTATTAGCTTTTGGTAGTCAATAGTAGTTTTTTGTACAAGTGCTAATGAATTTTGCTGACAAATTAGGCATATTCTAACGGTAAATCTCTTTATACCCGCAAACTAAACCTAGATTTTTCTAACTTCTTGCATAAATTTTTCACCTCAATCTGATAAATCAACAGGGTTCACATTTAATCACCACATCAAACCCTCAAGTGTGATGAAAAACACTTAACTGTTGTTCTAACTTCAATCCAAATCGAGGTAAATTTATGTTAGTTTCTACTTTTGAGCTTCTCGTTAAACCGCAGTTTCCGAAAGCAGCAAACCTGCCAGTACAAGTACCACCAAGTTTAAAGGCTGATATTGAAAAACTCAGCCGCACTGTAATTCAGGGTTATTTTTTAACTTTGAGCAATCTCAATGCCTTTGAGGTAACTGTGTCCCTTGTATTCACAATAGTTTCTAATCCTCCTGTGAATATTAAGGAACTCGTTGCTTTCCTGGATGTAGATGAGACTAATATGCTGGCTGAACTTGAGCCTGATCTTGCTCCTAACAAAATCAGATTCACAAGAACGATTAAACCTGGTGATACTGGGTTATTTCTGCTGCAACCAAACATCCTCAAGGAAGGATTATTGGCAAAGGCAAATTTTGAAGTGCGGGGATATGTAGAGGTATTTATCTCTTCACTTTCCACTGGATATAATTCTGCTAAATTGCTATTGACTCCTGAGCATAGAGGCACATTCTACAAGAGTTTAGACGTAGATGGTGCTAAAGTTCAACTAGATCAAATAGCATATTCTCTGCCTACAGCTCATGGTGGTTCTTTGTTTGAGCTTAGTTTCCACTAGAGCTTGAACAATTATACCAATTCAATAAACCCAAGCGCAAAACCTTTAATGGTTTTGATTTGGTGAATTTTTAAGCAAAATTGGTGTAATTGATCAATCTAATATCCCCGTTTGCTGCAACGCACTATTGATATTGGTGCGTTGCTTTGTGCTGTAGAACAATCTAAAAGTTTAATATTGTCTAGTAGTCTTTCAAATTTTTAATTTTTAATTTTTAATTCGGAGCGAAGCGACGTGACTGATGTTGTAGTGATTGGTGCGGGTATGTCAGGATTAATCTGCGCCCAGCAGTTAAGTCGAGCCGGATATTCGGTGGTGGTTGTGGACAAGTCTCGTGGTTTAGGAGGAAGACTCGCTACTCGTCGGTTATATGAAACTAGAGCAGATCATGGGGCTTGTTATCTCAATCCCAAAGGTGAATTATTTACCAGTCTCGTAGATTTATTATGCGATCGCCATATCTTAGAAGTCTGGACAGATACAGTTTACGAGTTCACTACAGATACTGGTGTATCTGCACCTCAAAATCGTAGTCCTCGTTATGTTGCGCCTGCGGGGATGAGTGCGATCGCTAAATTTCTGGCTCAAGATTTAAATATCTTGCTCAATCAGCGCGTTACAGCTATTAACCCCACCAATGAGAACCATTGGCGGATCACTCTTGAATCCAGCCGCGAGGAATTAACAGCTAAAGCTTTAGTAATTGCTATTCCTGCACCCCAAGCTTTGATGCTGCTAGCACCATTGGGTGAGAGTATTTTGAATCAAAAATTTCTGGAAAATTTAAGTTTGGTAGAGTTTTATCCATCTATTAGTGTGATGACTGGCTATCCTGCTACATCACAACCGCTACCAGATTGGAAAGCCATCAGCTTTATAGATGATGCTGTTTTGGGATGGATTGGTTTAGATAGCAGCAAACGTCATCAATCTCCACAAGCTGTATTTGTGGTGCAAAGTAGTGCCAGTTTTGCTCAACAGCATCTAGAATCATCGGACTTACAACCTATAGGAAAACAGATGTTGGAATATGCAGCCACAATATTAAAACTTCCTTGGCTGCATACCCCTGAATGGATGCAGGTTCATCGTTGGCGTTATGCCTTTCCTAGTATTCCTTGGCCAGAAAAAGTTCTCAACGCTGAGTCTGCTTTGCCTTTAATCTGCTGTGGAGATTGGTGCGGTGGCAATCTTGCAGAAGGTGCGATGCTGTCTGGATTTCGTGCATCTCAAGAAATTAACGATTATTTAGAAAATTTCACCCTACCAGATATGAACTTTTTCAAAGATTTTACTTAATTATTACATCTATCGTTAGACTGGTTGCTCGATATAGTAAGTCTCATCATTGTGACTTACTAATTTTTTTAAAGCCTAATAATGATGTTTGACAAAATCCATAGATGATATTGCCAAGTTTATATGCAAATGTTGATCCTGATTTTACATAAAGAATATTCACAATTATCAGGGGTCTACTTTCACTATTAGTTCACAGTCATTAATGTTTTTACTCCGTTTTTATATTGATCCCCAACTATTTATAATTAGTTTTATGTAGATTTTTATTAAAATCTCATAAATTTGAAAAAATTAAAATATAAATGTGAAATATCAGTACATTACTTAGTTGATTAGAGTGTTTGATCAGTAGTTATGCTGTCAAAATCATCAAATTCCTAAAAAAACAGTAGAGCCAGGTACGTGGTATTCTACTCAAATAAAAAGTTCGTTTACGGTCGGAATCTCAGTAGCTAGCAGTAAAAGTTGGCTATTAAGATAGTTGATTGCCTACACCTATTACGTGAATGAAAAGATAAAAAAGGAGTTAAAAACTTATGAAAACAGTAGTCAATTTAACACAGCAATCAGTCCTAGGAGAGATTGAAAATGTTTTGGATACATATTCATATCATCCTTATCAACAAGCGTTTGCAATTCCTGATTTACGACAAGAGTTAATTGCTTTTGTCCTGAACCGAATTCCTTGCTTTTATAGTGCAGTATCTGAATTACAACTAATCCCGTCAAGTTGCAATCAAGAAAGTCAGGTTAATCAAAAGTTACCTCGCAGTGCTTTAGAACAGCAACTACACGTCCAAAATTTGATTCACCAAGGCATTTACGCTATCTTTCAAGAAAAATCCGCTTGGATTGGCGATCGCCTTTGCAAATCAGTTGAGCCTAGCTGTGAACCATCTCACTGGTTTGGTTAATACTGAGCAAAAAAATGGAACATGGATGCAAAATTTAATTTTTTTGAAGGGTAATGGCATCCATCAGGTTTTTTAGATAAGCTCTTGCCAAGAATAAACTAAGTAGATAATTCGTGGCAAGGGCTTAAGAATAAGTATGAAATAATAGCTGATTTAAGTAGATGCGATTGCCTACGGTACTGGCAAAGCCAATCACCTATAGTGGTGCGGAGCATCGCTGCTCATTTAATTCCTGATGTCAAAAATGATTATTGCCTGACTCTAGATTTCGTGTATCTGAAGCTATAAAATAGGCGATCGTCTACACTCTAAGAAGTGAAAAGATGATAAAACTATTTATCCTAGCTGATGACGTTCTTCTTCTACAAAGAATGTTTCAATGTTTTCAAATAAAGAACGTTCTTGTTCTTCGTATTCTGGTTGCATCATTTCTACAACGTAGATAAGTTCACCACGGGCTTGATCCGGTGTTCTTCCCCAGGTATGACAATTACATATTGACGGTAGATGGGTAGCAGTATATGTGCCATGATCGCCGGGACGGGTTGTAGTGGTGTAGTCTTGCTGCGGCTTCATAGAAATAGTGTGAGGTTTAAATTACATATTCAGTGTATAAGCAAAATCCCCAAATTAGGAAAAATCAGGTGCGACAAGTATAAAACGAAATCGTACTGTGACAATTTATATCAAAGCTGGATCATGAATCAAAATATCAACTATCAAGATTCTGCATTAAAAGGTCTGAAGATTGTTAATAGAGAACTCCTAAATGCTTGGGTAATTGCGCGTTTACTACCTGATATGCGAAGGTTGACTGTTGCTAGCTTCCGCAGTCGTTCTCATGCAGAAGTTTATTTGCGAAATTTGCGTCAACTCATCCCTGATGCTCACTTTGTGGTGGTTTTTGATTGTCAACACGACGAAACTGCGATTTAAGTTATGTAAAGCGATGGCGTAGCCTCTCGTAGAGATGACAGTTACGCCAACGCCCTCATATATAGATATCTCTTTACCCTGCGATAACTCTACAATATAGGCAGTTGCTATTATCGCCTCACTACATTTACGCTGATGAACAATAAGAGCAAGCCAGACTGGGCTGGTGAAAGTTTACTCTCCAATTTCGTTAATTTATTAATTCAGACCAAACCAATTTACGGTGTGATGAAACACCAAGCAAGGCAAGTCCTGATCAAAACGGCTGAAAAAAATGGGATTCCCTGGCGTAAAAATTATGAGGCACTCAAAGCATCGGTAGGACAACAACTGTTAGCAGCAGTGACGAACCCGCGTGTTGTATATCCCGACTATTACAAAGTTCCTTTTCATGCTTACTCTGAGGGGAATCTGTGTTGGGATGCTGCTTTTGAAACGGAATCAGCTACCTATGCAATGGCGTTGCGGGTATGGCCACAAGAAAACCTGACTTGGCAAGATGCCCATGCTAGACTCAGAGGCACTTTTCATGATGCTTTGGGGACATACGCACCTCAGCCAGTCAAAGATATTTTAGATATTGGCTGTTCTGTAGGCGTATCTACTTTAGCTCTACATCGTTATTATCAAAGCCGGGAAAGATATCCAGTTCGCACAGTGGGTTTAGATTTGTCTCCTCATATGTTGGCTGTAGCTAGAACTAGAGATGTTAATAGTGAGATAGCCGAGTGGATTCATGGTAGGGCAGAAAATACGGGTTTACCAGATAACTCCTTTGATTTGGTAACTCTCCAGTTTGTCACCCATGAACTCCCCAGTTACGCCAGCCGGGAAATCTTCGCGGAGGCTAGAAGGTTACTCAGACCTGGTGGTTATATTGCCTTGGTAGATAATAACCCGCGATCGCCTGTCATCCAAAATCTACCCCCTGTCTTGTTCACTCTCATGAAAAGCACTGAGCCTTGGAGTGACCAATATTACGTCTTTGATATTGAGGCAGCACTGCAAGAAGTAGGTTTCCTAGAACCTGTGACAGTTCCCAGTGACCCCCGCCACCGGACAATTATTTCTAGGAAGCCGCAGTTTTAACTCGGCCAGGTGATTATAAATCGCGCGCCACTTGCTATAAGTCGGAAACCCGCCCAAAGCAGTGGCTTGGCTACACAGACGAAATCTGCCGACCCAGGTTTAAAAACCTGAAATTTCTGTTAGTCCGCGCAGGCGGACTTTTCTACAGGACGCTACGCGAATGTCTGTTTAGTAGCGAATTATATTCTGCCCAAAACTTTTAAAACTATCCGACAGGGCATTTGAAAAATCTACCGCACTCTTGAAATAAATCTCCGGCTTCTCTACCAATCCCAAATCAATCACTTCAGCTAACTTTTGTGGCATACTTGCATTACATTGACGAAACAGATATTCAGTTGATTAATTTGATTGCAACCAATTAAGTAAATCCGTCATGTTAGTAAAATCTAACAAAGCTTCACCAAGGTTTTCTAATTGGTTTACAGAAAGAGCTTGGACACGCTCTTGTAGCTCTAGTGAAATTTCACCAACTCGTTTTTTGAGTAGTTTTAAAATAATCGCCTGTTCACCTTCTTGTCTTCCTTCTTCTTTCCCTTCTTCTCTTATCTTCTTTTTGGGCTTGAATCTCAACGTGGATTAATAACCATATTTCTTCACCTTGGATTTGCTAAACTTTGACTAATTGATCAGCATATCGCTTTCCTTGTTCGGCTTCACGGGCGATTTGTTGAAATTCTGTGTTGAGAAATTCGTAGGGACGTTCCCAGTCGATTAATGCAGCCGTTTCCGGGAAGAAGAATTGCATGGCTTGGGGAAAATATGCTTCGAGAATTTCTTTCCACGGACTATCAAAATCTGCGCGTTCATTAGTATTTATCATTTGTTCTTGGTAGATGATATCTGACAAAAAATTAGGTTTAGTGAGCATCAGAAACTAAACCTACTGCTAATATATATATGGTGAAATAGCAAATGCGATCGCTGAAATAACAAACGCGATTACCAAAATAACAATTTTGTGCGTCAGTATGAATATTCTCGTTGTGTAATCAGGTTTTCTCGCACTGACGCACCCTACATTAAAAAGGATAGGATGGGGAAAAGCTAAAGATTTGTGCTATCAATAACAGTTTTGATTAATCATGACTACTCTGCAAGTTGCTTCTTCCCTGACTACGATCGCCCAACAAACTCGCCAAGCTGCTAGTAAACTGGCTATTCTCTCGACTGAGGCGAAAAATCAAGCGATCTCCTCCATTGCCCAAGCTTTAGAATCGGCAAAAGATGAGATTGTGTCTGCAAACATTGCTGATTGTGAAGCGGCGACGGCTGCGGGTATCGCCAAACCCCTGTATAAAAGGTTGCAGTTGGATGAACATAAGTTAAGAGATGCGATCGCTGGGGTGCGAGATGTTGGTAAGCTAGCTGATCCTGTGGGACAGGTGCAGATTCACCGAGAACTCGATACTGGCTTGGTTCTTAAGCGGGTAACTTGTCCTTTGGGTGTGTTGGGGATTATTTTTGAAGCGCGTCCAGAGGCGGCGATTCAAATTGTCTCTTTGGCGATTAAATCAGGTAATGGTGTCATTCTTAAATGTGGTAAAGAAGCTGTACATTCTTGTGAGGCGATAGTCAAGGCGATTAAACAAGGTTTATTGCAAACAGATGTTAGTCCTGATGTGGTGCAATTACTCACAACTAGAGAAGAAACTTTAGAACTTTTAAAATTAGATAAATATGTAGATTTAATTATTCCTAGAGGTTCTAATTCTTTTGTCAGGTTTGTCCAAGAAAATACACGCATTCCTGTACTTGGTCATGCTGATGGGATGTGTCATCTGTATGTAGATAAAGCAGCCGATATGAAGAAAGCTGTGCAGATTGCTGTTGATGCTAAAATCCAATATGCTGCGGCTTGTAATGCTATTGAAACGATATTAGTACATCAAGCGATCGCACCGGAATTTCTGCCGAAAGTCGCCGCAGCATTGCAAGCAGTTGATGTGGAGTTACGCGGTGATGAGGGTACTTTAAAAATATTACCTGATATTGCGCCTGCTATTGATGCCGATTGGGAAACAGAATACAGTGATTTGATTTTGGCGGTAAAGATAGTAGACTCTTTAGAAACTGCGATCGCTCACATTAACGAATATGGTTCTCGTCATACTGATGCGATTGTCACGGAAGATTTAGCGACAGTAGAAACATTCTTTGGCTTAGTCAATTCCGCCGGAGTTTTTCACAATTGTTCTACCCGATTTGCTGATGGTTTTCGTTATGGTTTTGGTGCAGAAGTCGGGATTAGTACCCAACAAATGCCGCCTCGTGGCCCTGTCGGCTTAGAAGGATTAGTCACATATAAATATCAAGTGACTGGTGATGGACATATTGTTGCTACCTACACCGGGGCAAATGCTAAAGCCTTTACCCATAGAGATTTAGTTTAAAACATCTCTGTGTCTCTGTGTCTCTGTGGTTCAAAAATAATTCACCACAGAGGCACAAAGGCACAGAGAATTAAACTAATGCTTTTAGCAATGCTTGAAGTTTGAGTTGAATTTCGGCAAATTCGCGATCAGGATCAGAACCCGCAACAATACCTGCACCTGCATAAAGTCTAGCGCGATCGCCATTAATTAATGCGGAACGAATCCCCACAATAAACTCACAGTTACCTTGGGAGTCTACCCAACCCAGAGGCGCAGCATATAAACCCCTCTCAAAGTTTTCATAACGGCGAATTTCAGTACAAGCAACATCTCTGGCTGCACCTGCTACGGCTGGTGTGGGGTGTAATTGGGCAACAATTTGTAATGGATGGACGTTAGCCGGAACGATCGCACTAATTGGTGTCCATAGATGCTGAATATTAGATAATTGTCGCAGACGAGGGGCTAATATTTGGGGTAATAATCCTAGTTGGGTGAGGCGTTGTGTAATAAAATTCATCACCAGTAAATGTTCATGTCTTTCTTTTTCGCTGTTGAGTAAGCGATTCGCATTAGCTGCATCTTCCGCAGGGGTTTTACCTCTGGGTGCAGAACCTGCTAAAGCATCAGTAATTAATTGCTGATTATGAATACTAATTAACCTTTCCGGACTCGCACCAATAAAGCTTTGTCCTTTATCATTACTGGTAGAGAAAATATAACAATTTGGATGGGTTTTACGCAGATTATTTAATGAATGAAATAAACTAAAATTCTGATTGGAGTTGACATCTAACACATCTGCTAGGACAATTTTACTAAGATGACTAGAATGAATTTGTTCTAAAACTGAAACTACAGAATGCTTGAAATGTTCTGTATTATTGACTGGTCTTTTCGTAAAAATAGCAGGGAAATAATCGGGATTTGGCGTATAACGTTTTAAGGAATGAAGAGATTCTATTTTATTGGTAAGCTTTTGTAAAAATAATTGAATATTAAAACTGGCATTAATAATAGTATTAATTACTAATATACATTGTTCATTTTTGACAGCTACTTGCCAACTTGGTAGAAAAACTGTAGCTGAAGGGAATGGATAATCAACTTGGTGAGTTTGATCAAAAAAGCTGAAATAACAAAAAAAGTGCGCTCCAGTGAAAGCTTCACTAGTATCACCAAAATTAATTATATTTTTTAGATTAGATTTAATAAAATATTCAGCTTGAGTAAAGCGGTCTTTGCCATTAATTTGGATTTTTTTGACTGCGTCGATTGCTGCGATCGCTTCACCTTTGACTTTATTCTCAAAGTAAAAATTTATTTCATTTGCTTGCGCTAATTTATCTAATACTCTTAAGGGATCAACCCAGTCAATTGCTAGGGAAATGCTCACAATTTGCCTACAATTATTTTTGAGGCAGTTTTCTTGAACAGCTAACAAAAATTGGTAGAGGTCTTTTTGTTCTACAACGAAGTTACTACGACATGGTGAAACTGTCATAAATCTAGAAATAGTAAATTTTTTTTAAGTTATCTTCCTAAAGTGTAATTAAACATGGTCGTATTTCTACAGGTAGCATATTCAGTCACCATTTCACCAGAGTATGGTTTGCTTTGTTTATGGTGTTTCCAAACCATGACAAGCTAGGCTTAATCTTTTGCTGCCAACAAAAAAGTGTAAAATTTGTCATAGGAGGTTAAGAATTTGTAACATAGTGCTGTAAAGCCCTGCGGGCATAGCTGCGCTTAGAGCGGTAGCGCGGCGTTTAGCTGGTTCTGAGTGAGTGTAGATGATTGATCCAACTTACTTTCAACTAATACACTGAACTAAATAGAAAGTATATTACGCATCACTCAGCATCAATAAAATATGAGTAAATTTTTGGTAGTTTAACTAATCAGGACTGATGACTACAAAACAAATTTCTCGTCCCAAGACTAAATTATGGATGGCGGCAATTAAACCGCCAATGTACAGTGTGGCAATTATGCCGATTTGGGTTGGCACATCTGTAGCATTTGCGGAAAATAAAAGTTTTAATGTAGGCGTATTTTTTACTTTTGTAGCCGCCGCAATTTTAATTTTGGCGTGGGAAAATATCAGTAATGATGTATTTGATTCAGAAACAGGTATTGATATAAATAAACACCACTCGCTGGTGAATCTAACTGGTAAGAAGACTTTAGTATTTTGGTTAGGAAATTTGTGTTTGATTGGTGGTTTGTTAGGGATATTAGCGATCGCCACCTGGCAAAAAGACCCGACAGTGATCGGCATCATTCTGTTGTGCTGTGCCTTGGGCTATATGTACCAAGGGCCTCCCTTCCGTCTAGGATATCAAGGTTTAGGTGAAATTCTCTGCTTTTTCGCCTTTGGCCCTTTGGGCATCACCGCCGCATACTACAGCCAAACGAGAACTTGGTCAGTCACAAGTTTAGCCGCCTCAGTAATTGTTGGCGTTGTCACCAGTTTAATTTTATTTTGCTCACACTTTCACCAAGTTCAAGATGACATCGCCGCCGGCAAGCGATCGCCTATCGTCCGTTTAGGTACAGCCACAGGTGCAAAAGTCCTCACTTGGTTGACAGCTAGCATTTACCCACTCACTTTGTTCTGTGTAGTATTAGGCATTTTCCCAGTATGGACATTGTTAAGTTGGCTAAGTCTCCCCTACGCCTTCAAATTGTGTCGCCACGTCCAAGAAAATCACAACCAGCCCGAAAAAGTCAGTAATTGTAAATTCATTGCTGTAGCTGTGCATTTTTGGAGTTGCTTGTTATTAGGTGTCGGATTTGCGATCGCCGGCGTGTAAAGGAGGTAGAGGGTAGGGCGCAAAAGGGAGGTTATTTGCAGTTGTCATGAAGCTGTCATGTTGAGCGAAGCGAAACATCTCATTTTCGGACTTTTGCAACAGGACTACTATGTACCAATTTGAGTTTCGTCCTATCGCCCGAAGATTTGCGCGATCGCTTGTTACCAGTCATGGTGTATGGGAAATTCGTGAAGCCATTATTCTCAGGTTGCGTGATTCCAATGGTAAAGTCGGCTGGGGAGAAATCGCCCCCATTAGCTGGTTTGGTTCGGAAACTCTAGCACAAGCTTTAGATTTCTGTCACCGACTCCCCCAAGAAATCACAGCAGCAAATATTTTCTCGATACCCGATGATTTACCTGCGTGTCAATTTGGCTTTGAGTCAGCATTAGAGGGATTGGGGAACTCGGGGCCCCCTCTGGGGATAAGGGGTAATGGGGACTTAATGAAAGAACTTTCTACCTTGACTTCCACCAATGCCCAATACAGTGCCTTACTCCCAGCCGGGGAAGCCGCAGTACATCAATGGCAAACTCTTTGGCAGCAAGGATATCGCACGTTTAAATGGAAAATTGGCGTAAATGATATTAGTCAAGAACTCCAAGTATTTGATTTACTGACGCAAACCTTACCAAATTCCGCCAAACTGCGCTTAGATGCTAACGGTGGATTGAACTATGAACAAGCGCAATTATGGTTACAAACTTGTGATAATCTGCGAGAAAATTCAAAATCGGCTGTGAAAATTGAATTTATCGAACAACCGCTACCTGTGGCAGATTTTTTCGAGATGTTGGCGTTGAGTCAGTGCTATCATACCGCGATCGCATTAGATGAATCTGTCGCCACACTCCAGCCACTTGCAGAGTGTTATCAAAAAGGTTGGCGAGGAATTTTCGTAATTAAACCTGCCATTGCGGGTTCACCCTCGCGTTTAAGAAGATTTTGCCAACAGCATGAAATTGATGTAGTGTTTTCATCAGTATTTGAAACTGCGATCGCCAGAAAAGCTGCACTCAGACTAGCAGCAGAACTATCCCACCACGATAGGGCTGTTGGTTTTGGCATCAATCACTTTTTTACCCAAGCAGAAAATGACACCTGGCCACAAAGTCTATTTTCATCACTTAATACACCATGATTTGCTAATTGGTGATGACAACCAAGAACTTCAGCAACTTGCCACCAAACTATATGCCGAACTCACCCAATTATCAACAGATATTCAACCCCTAAAAATCATCCTCGCCGAACGAGAACCAGTCAGATTTTTAGCCGGATTTATCGCCGCCTGTGCAGCCAATTGCCAAGTATTTTTATGTAATCCCGACTGGGGTGAACAAGAATGGCATCAAGTATTTAACTTAGTGCAACCCGATATTATTTGGGGCATAGGGCTTGAGACTGACTTTCCCCAGTCCCCAGTCCCCAATCCCCAGTCCCCTCTCATCATGATTCCCACTGGTGGTTCATCGGGAAAGATTAAATTTGCTATGCACACTTGGGAAACTCTCACCGCATCAGTGCAGGGATTTACAGAATATTTTCAGCTACAACAAGTAAATTCTGTTTGTGTTTTGCCGTTGTATCATGTTAGTGGTTTAATGCAGTTTATGCGTGCTGTAATCACTGGCGGTAAAATAGTAATTTTGCCATTTAAATCAATAGAATTAGCTCAAAAATACCAGATTAATCCTCAAGATTTTTTCATATCTTTAGTACCAACTCAATTACAAAGACTTTTCCAAAATCAAGAATTAACTTCATGGCTAGCTAAATTCAAAACTGTTCTTTTGGGTGGTGCGCCTGCTGGGGATGAATTATTAGAAAAAGCTAAATTTCATTGTATCCGTCTATCCCCCACCTATGGCATGACAGAAACAGCTTCTCAAATTGTCACCTTAAAACCTGATGATTTCTTAAGTGGTAAAACTGGCAGTGGTCAAATTATTCCCCATGCTAAAGTAAAAATTTGCAATCCTCAAAGAGAAGTTTTATCAGCCAATCAAAGAGGTATTATTACCATTCAAGCTAAATCTTTAGCTCTTGGTTATTACCCCTCTTTCTGGAATAACCAAGATGATTTTTCTGTAGATGATGTAGGTTTTTTAGATGAACAAGGTTATTTAAAAATTGTTGGGCGTAACGGCGATAAAATTATCTCAGGTGGAGAAAATATTTACCCCATAGAGATTGAGTCAGCCATATTTAGCACACAAATGGTTATTGATGTGTGTGTAATTGGTATACCTGATCAATATTGGGGACAAGCATTAACAGCCATTTATATTCCTAAAAATACAAAAATTACTTCTGGGGAAATTAAAGCCGCACTCGATAATCAACTCAGCAGATTTAAAATACCCAAATACTGGATTTCTCTAGATACATTACCTCGTAATGCTCAAGGTAAAGTCAATCGCCAAAACCTACAACAAATAGCTACAGAATTTCTCGGAAAATGAAAATCTTAATTTAATAACTGTTAGAAGCTTGATTAATCCAATCTAAAATGGCTTGGTTTACTTGCTCTGGACATTCATCATGGGGACAATGGCCTACATCTTCTAAATTAAGTAGTTGTAGCCGTTCGTTATACTGAGCAAATCGACTGGCCAGTATAGGCGGGACAAATCGGTCTTTTTGTCCCCAAATTAGCAACATGGGAATTTTTATGTTTGGTAACAGTGCTTTCACACTAGGACTAAAATTAATTGCGATCGCAGCTTTAAATAATGCACTAAAAGCACGGGCTGAACCCCTATCTTGGGGAGGGCCTGCTAGAATATCTATCAGTTCGTCAGTGATGGCTTCGGGATGAGCATAAGCCAAACTAGCCCAGCGACGTAATACACTTGGTTGACGCACAAAGTAAAATACAGGCTTTAAAAAGAGTGGAGAAGCAACAATATTTTTAATTGTCTTCACTAAAGGGCGCAGAATAGGCGGAATAGCTTCTTGCTCTAATGATGGGTCAGGTAAACTCATCATCACAATCCCTTTTACCATATCTGGATGAGCTGCGGCGGCGGCTAACGAAACTAGAGAACCATTGGAATTGCCCACCAAGACAACTGGTTGACGGATAAAAGCTTGCCAAAATTCATATACCTGCTCTACCCATAGTTCTATACTATAGTTGGCAGGAGCTTTTTCTGAACCCCCAAAACCGAGCATATCGAGAGCATAGACTGTGTGATATTCGCTTAAAGCTTCTAAGTTATGTCGCCAATGACCGATAGAAGCACCAAAACCGTGTAATAAAATCAGAGGTGTTGTTTTTTGGTGATTTTGACTGGCGCGAATATAAGTATAACGAATTTGCCAACCACGCCATACCCAATCTCTTTGATTCCCAACTCTTTGTTGCCAGTTTATTGCGATCGTCACGTCGCTACGCTCCGAATTGAAAATTCAAAATTAACCCGTTTCTTAGACATTGCTGTCTGTTAACTTCCATGTTAAAGGCTAGAGCAGAGATTTAGGAGCGACAAGGGAGACAAGCAGAAAAAAATTTTTCTATGCCTAATGACTATTTGCTTGTATAATTTATTACTTATAATTGATAAATAAAATCTGGAGATGGTATGTAATTTCTCTATTTGGGGAATATACACTCAGCGTTTACAGGTAAACAAATTGAAAAATAATTGTTACAATATTTAATGTTTCTCTAGGTTGTGTGATTTAAATTAACTATTGCAGAGAAATTCTCTGAGAGTGAGTAGAATAGCAAATACAGAGACAAGCAAGTTACTCTGTGGACTAGCTAACCCACAACTATAGACTTCTGATGAAGTCCTTGGTTATTTTAGTGTTGTGCTTATGAGCCACAACCAAGCAAAATCCAGCTAATCCAGCCCAAACCACATTCTTCACAAAGGAATCCCGTTAATTATAATGCCTGTGATTGAGAAAAAAAGAACTCGCGATCTGCCCCAAATTAACGAAAGAATTCGCTTCCCCAAAATTCGAGTCATTGACACTGACGGCTCTCAGCTAGGAATTCTGACTCCCCAGGAAGCTCTGCAACTAGCAGAAGACAAGGAGCTGGATCTAGTGCTGCTCAGTGACAAGGCCGACCCGCCAGTATGTCGGATTATGGACTATGGGAAATATAAATTTGAGCAGGAGAAGAAAGCGCGGGAAGCCCGGAAAAAGCAGCATACAGCCGATGTTAAAGAAGTCAAGATGCGCTACAAGATAGAAGAACATGACTATAACGTGCGTGTTAAACAAGCAGAACGCTTCTTGAAAGATGGAGATAAAGTCAAGGCGACTGTGATGTTCCGGGGGCGAGAGATTCAACACAGTGACTTAGCAGAAACCTTACTCAAGCGGATGGCTACGGATTTAGAGCCATTTGGTGAAGTACAACAAGCACCTAAAAAAGAAGGGCGCAACATGATGATGCTGATTTCGCCTAAAAAATAATTAACAGTGCTGAGTAAGTTCAGTCAAGTAATTTACTACTGAAAATATTAAATCTGATAGTCCTGAACTCTGAGTGGGAAACATAATACTCAGTTGTTCAGGACTTTTGCCATTTTTAATGGAATTGAAAAATCATTCGTTGGCTGCAAAGAATAATTTGCTAGCACAACTATTAAAATGGGTGAATCTACGACCAGAAGAAGGCAGACGGACTTGGATGATGTTTGCCTTTTATACAACTGTATCTATAGGGTTACGATGGGCAGAAGATAGTACAGTCGCACTGTTTTTAGATGAATACGGGGTTGGGCCATTACCTTGGATGTATATAGCTAGTGCTTTTATGGGTGTCGCACTAGTTTTTTTATATTCTTGGTTGCAAAAGATTTTTCCGTTACGCTGGGTAGTGGTGGCGATCGCACCTTGTATGGTGACACCGTTAATCTTGCTAGTATTACTACACTGGAAACTACATATTTCCTACCTAGCTGTGATTCTGGTGTTTCTATTGCGGCTATGGGTAGATTCTTTATATGTAGTCAATGACCTCAATACTTCTATTGTCGCCAACCAACTATTTAATATTCGTGAAATTAAACGCACCTACCCCATAGTTAGCAGTGGTGTACTAGTAGCAGATGTAATTAGTGGCTTTAGCTTACCTTGGTTGCTGCAATTTGCCCGACTCAATCGTGTGATTATCATCGCCTGTGGGGTGATGTTCTTAGGATCGGCAATTCTGGCTTATTTAACCTATCAGTACCGAGATGCTTTTCCCGATGCGCCACAGCGCATACTTCCCCAAGAAGAAGCCTCTCGACACCGCCGCCTCGAAGCCCCACTCAAGCGTTACATATTACAGTTATTTGCCTTTGTTGGTCTTTTGCAAGTCATTGGCTTATTAATCGATTTTCAATACCTGCAAGAACTGAAGTTAAACTTGGGTGACAAAGAATTAGCGGGCTTTTTAGGCTTATTTGGTGGTATTGTCGGACTTTGTGAGTTAGCCACTCAGTGGTTTTTCTCTAGTCGCCTCATTGAACGCTTTGGGGTGTTTTTTAGTGCAGCCCTGTTACCTGTGGCTGTAGGCTTTGTTGTCCCAGGACTGATTGCGGTACTGAATATATTACCGGGAATGCAATCCGTCGCTTTTTTCTGGGGACTAGTAGGGCTGAAATTTACAGATGAACTGCTACGTTATACCTTTGTTGTCAGTAGTGGCCCGGTATTATACCAACCCATACCCGAACGTATTCGCAGCCGAATGCAGGCTTTATCTGGAGGTTCAGCCGAAGCGATCGCTACAGGTTTGACTGGATTAGTAATATTTTTGACTTTGGTGATTGGGGGAAATTTTGTCGCCGCACCCGTCCAAAAATGGATATTTATTGCCGAGACAGCCATTGTCGCAGTTGCTTGCTTACGAGTAGTTTGGGTATTGCGATCGCGCTATGTAGATTTGTTGGTATTGAGTGCGGAACGCGGTGAACTGAGTGCTTCTAAGGTGGGATTACGCGCCTTTAAGCAAGCAGTAGTCAAAGCTTTAGAAGAAACAGGTAACGCCGCCGATAAACATTCTTGTATTGACCTGTTAGCCCAAATTGATCCCCACGGAGCAGCTGAAATTTTAGCAGGATTATTATTCAAACTCTCCCCAGACTTACAGTATCGCAGTTTAGAGGTGATGCTAGCAGTAGGTGCAAAACCTGAATATATCTCAGAAGTGCGCTGGTTGCTAGAACGACCCCCTAGTGTTGTCAATCTAGAAGTTTTCGCTTTGGCGTTACGTTATGTCTGGCTAGCGGAAGCTCATCCCAATCTCAGTCTCCTAGAAGAATACCTCCACCCGCAACAGCATTCACTCATCCGTGGAACTGCGGCTGCTTTGCTGCTCCGTCAAGGAACACCGATGCAAACATTAGCAGCTACCAAAACCTTACGTTGGATGCTGACTCATAAGCAAGAACTAGAACGGATGAATGGAGTCAAAGCTTTAAGAGAAGCAGTGTATTTACAAGCCTTGCGGATTCACATACCCAATCTGTTACAGGATGAATCCCTACGGGTACGTTGCGCTGTTTTAGAAATGGTGGCAAAAAACAGAATGGAGGAATATTATCCTGCACTTTTAAAAGCACTTTACTATAAATCCACCCGTGAAACTGCGATGCGTGCCTTAGTCAAAATGGAGAATGAAGCATTGGAGATGCTGTTGCAATTAGCCACCAATGTTTACAAACCAGAAGTATTGCGGATGTATGCTTGGCGGACTATAGCGCACATTTCCACCCTAGAAGCACTAGACACTTTATGGTTACATTTAGAATCTTCCTGGGGTGGGACTAGGTATCATATTCTTCGTAGTTTGTTAAAAATCCAAAAACAATCAGAAATTACTAATTTAGTCGATAGATTCCAGCACAGTCGAGTAGAAACTTTAATTAATCAAGAATTAAAATTTTTAGGTGAAATTTACGCGGCGTACATAGACTTACAACCACAACAAACTTTAGAAAGTTATCAAACACAAGAGCGAGTTGTGATTGTATACGAACTATTACAACGGGCTTTAGAAGAAATGGAATGGGATATTAGAGAGAGATTGCTGCTGTTATTGCGGCTATTATACTCCCCAGAAAAAATGCAGGCGGCGGCTTTTAATTTAAGGTCTGAGTCAGGAGTTAACTTAGCACGGGGGTTAGAGATATTAGAGCATACAGTGAATTTACCCACCAAATCATTGCTGTTGAATATTTTAGATAAGCGATCGCCCCAAGAAAAACTCCCTTATCTAGTAGAAGCAGGATTTATGGAATATCAACCGTTTACAGCCAGTGAAAGACTGCGCCGGATGCTGACTTTAGGGAATTTTTTCTCAGATTGGTGCTTGGCTTGCTGTTTTCATTTTGCTCAAGTCAACCGCATTCGCCTGACAATTAATGAAATTTTACTAGCTTTGCGCCATCCTACTGGCTTTGTCAGAGAAGCTGCGATCGCTTATTTAAGCGTAGTATCCCAGCGCGTCCTCTTAGAACTATTGCCCAAACTACAACAAGATTCACACCCACTTGTAGCCAATCAAGTTCAAGAGTTAATCAAGAAAAACTCTAGTGAACATCCCCAAGAACTTAAAAAAATCAATGTTTAATCACTAACTTTTTTTGCAACAATCTGGTAAAAATGTTCAGATGATAAGAAGTGTAGAATCCTACCAGAAATTTCCCTATGGTAATTGAATCAGCAATTGGAGAGGAAGCGATCGCCTCTAATCTCAAGCAGTTTCTTCTAGTGCTGTCGGTATCTTTAGGGGTGGCAACCCTACCACAGATATTTAACTGGTTTCGCCAGATACCCTACACCTTACTTTTAGTCATTGTAGGCTTAGGTTTGGCGGTGGTTGATGTCCGCCTAGTTATTCTTTCTCCAGCCTTAATTCTGTTCATTTTTTTACCACCCCTCTTATTTGAAGCTGCATGGAATCTGAAATGGTCAGACTTGAAGCAAGAATTTATCCCCATTTGTCTGTATGCGGTGTTGGGGGTGGTAATTTCCATTGCGGGGGTAGCAATTGGACTCAATCAACTAGCTGGATTATCTCTCACCACAGCTTTGCTCATTGCTGCGAGTCTTTCTGCTACTGATCCTGTTTCTGTAACGGCTTTATTTCGAGAATTAGGCGTAAGCAACCGCCTCGTTACCCTCATGGAAGGTGAAAGCTTATTTAATGATGGCATGGCAGTAGTTGCCTTTGGTTTTTTGGTAGCCTTGCCTTTAGGAAATGCCGAATTAGGACTACAGCCTGTTTTGTTGGAGTTATTTCAAGTCGTTGGTATTGGTTTAGCCGTGGGTGGTTTAATTGGTTTTGGTATTTCCTACCTCACCCAACGCTTCGATTTACCAATGGTCGAACAATCTCTAACCTTGGTGTCCGCCTATGGTACTTACCTAATTACTGAAGACTTGGGTGGTTCTGGGGTGATTGGAGTTGTCACCACAGGCTTAATTTTAGGTAACTTTGGTTCACGCATCGGCATGAATCCCCGCACCCGGATTATTGTGTCCGAGTTTTGGGAATTTTTAGCCTTTTTCGTTAATTCCATCGTCTTTTTGCTGATTGGCGACCAAATGCGCTTTGCCAGTCTCGGAGAAAACCTACAAATCATCGGTGTGACAGTTGCTGCCATGATTTTAATGCGAGCTGTAGCAATTTACATTCTCAGCTATGTCAGTCAAACTATCACCAAATCAGTAATTTCTCTATCCGAACAAACTACTCTGTGGTGGGGTGGGTTACGCGGTTCTGTTTCCATAGCGTTGGCATTGAGTGTACCAGCAGTTTTACCAGATCGAGACAAAATTATTGCGATCGTATTTGGAGTAGTTTTATTTACCCTACTCATTCAAGGATTGACCATCAAGCCATTAGTCAAACAGCTAAATTTGCTAGGCGATGCACCCCTACGGGAACAGTATTTAGAAATGGTTGCTCGTAATATCGCCTTAGAACGAGTTCTGAAATATCTCCAAACAGAACAACATCCTGGTATTAACCCGGAGTTTGTCCGCTACCAAGAAAAACTCATCACTGGTGAGATTGAGCAGATGCAAACCAAGATTGACAAATTACAAGATGAGTACCCCAATATCCAGAACTTTATCACTGAACAGTTTCAAGAAAAACTATTGGCCGTTGAGGCAGATACCTATGCAGAATTTGTCAAATCCGGTAGGTTAAATAAAGAATTAGCACCCATGCTGGAAAATGTTTTGCCGCATGATAGGTGACAGGTGACAGGTGATAGCTAGAGGAATTAAACATTTAGCACAGGCTAACGTCCCACTTACTACTCACTACTCACTACTCACTACTCACTACTCAGCACTCATCATTCACTACTCATTACTCACTACTCAGCACTCA
>NZ_CAWUDL010000055.1:0-44808 GCF_963920945.1 Anabaena sp. CCY 9402-a | reverse complement strand
AAATTCTCCGAGAATTTGGTAAAAACTATGTAATTAATTTTGTTTAGCTACTTAAGTAACATTGTGTCACTTCTGCCATTGTTACAGCATAATTTTCTAATGCTCTTGGCTGAAAGGCTTGAAACAGTTGACGACGCAAGATTTGATGGGCAGTTCCAGTTTGCACGCCGATCGATTTTTCACCAAGTAACACTTTAAAGCTAGGCGTATTGGTCATTTCCAGTCGCTGTCCGTCATTAATAAATAGAAACCGCGCAGCATCTGCTCCAATCAAGGCAATGGTTGGACGACCAAAAAGGTGAGTTTTGAAGACATTGCCATATTTCTGCTGACGCTGGGCGATAAAATCTTCTGGATTGCGTAAATACTGAATAGATTCCCCAATCCCAGGTAGGCCGAAACAACCAGGAGGAAGTGCCAGTGTTGGCTGAGTTGAAAGATTGGTCATGGTCTCTAGTTCTAGACTATTTCGATACGCTACTGTTTCGTAAATCATAATAGCCTTTATGAACGAAGTCAACAAAAAAATTGGGAGACCCCGCAGTACCCAATCTCACCAAGCAATATTGCAAGCAACGCTGGAGTTGTTGGCAGAGGTAGGGTTTGATGTCATGAGTATTGAAGCAATTGCTGCTCGTGCTAGAGTTGGCAAAACAACTATCTACCGACGTTATACCTGTAAAGAAGAATTGGTTGCTGATGCCATCGAGAATGTGCGAGAAGAAGTTTTAATTCCGAATACGGGCAACTTTTGGGGTGATATTGATGCGCTAATCGAGAATGCGGCGAGAATTACACTTAGTCCGCTTGGGCGACAAACGGTTTCTATGATCATTAGCAGTGCATATAGTAATTCTCAGTTTGCTCAGATATACTGGACAAAATACTTACAACCTCGACGACAAGCTTTTGCGATTGTCTTAGAACGAGCCAAAGCAAGAAATGAAATTAAAACTGAGAGCGATCCCGATTTAGTTTTCGACATAATGAGTGCAGTGATGTTGTACGCACTAGTTTTTCGACCTACAATTGACCCCTGGGAAGTATACGTTCGCAGTGCCTTGAATCTCATCTTAAAAGATGCCGTACTCTAGCTTTGACAGACGTTTTTCTATGTCAATGTTGGGCTAAATCAGTTTTGAGATAATGCCTTAATAGTCGTTAGTTATTTGTTTTTTATTTGATTTATATAATGACTATTGACTTTGGACTATTGACTATGATTCATTTGACATTTACCACACAAACCGAAGAACTCTAAGGTGTGGTAGAAAATTTTAAACTTATGGGTAACTTGTAGTTGGTCTTCTAAGTCATGCACAGGGCATTGATGAATGGGAATTGAAGCACCACATTGCAAGCAAGTGAGGTGATGTTTGTCTTGAAGTGCCATACTATACAGAGCTTCACCATTAGATAAAGTCCGTACCTGCACCAGACCTTCGAGTTTTAAGGCTTCCAAGGAGCGATAAACCGTGGCTAAACCCATACTTTGATTACGATTTCGTAGTTCTACATAAATATCTTGGGCGGAAATCCCTTGTTTCATGGTTTGCAGGAGGTTTAAAATTCGCTCTTGGCTGCGGGTGCGTATGGCTCTCATAGACATGGTTTTAATTTGCCACTGTAGTAGAAGCTGTTAAACTGGCTAACTAATAGATCAACTGTAACGGCTTCATAATCTTATTTTTACCTAGTTGGAACAGAAAGTTATAGTATAGCGATCGCAGCATTCAGCAAAAACCTGTGCAAACCAAGTATCTAGCCAAAATTTTTGTCACCCTTCGTCCTTCAGTCTTAGATCCGGCTGGTGTGGCTGTACAATCTGGTCTCCAGCAGATGGGATACAATACCGTAGAAAATGTACGGATTGGTAAGTATATTGAATTGACGATTACATCCTCTGATGAAACCAAAGCACGTCAAGACATGGAGCGCATCTGTAACCAAATGTTAGCAAATCCTGTCATTGAAAATTACCGTTTTGATTTAATTGAGGTCGAAACTCAAACGGGAGTGTTTTAGAGATAGGTGACAGGTGAGAGGGAAGAGAAGGGGGAGAGTCACTCATACCCAATTTCCCATGCTCAATGCCCCCATACCCAATGACTAATGCCCAATGACTAATGACTCTTGATTAATTATGAAATTTGGTGTTGTAGTTTTTCCAGGTTCTAATTGCGATCGCGATGTTGCTTATGTCACCAGAGACTTGCTAGGACAGCCAACTCGCATGGTTTGGCATCAAGATACAGATATTGATGATTTGGATGCCATTATCGTCCCTGGGGGGTTTAGCTACGGCGATTATTTACGCTGTGGTGCGATCGCCCGATTCTCGCCTGTGATGCAGCAAGTAGTTGCCCACGCCCAAAAGGGTAAGTTAGTCCTGGGGATTTGTAATGGTTTTCAGGTATTAACTGAAGCCGGACTTTTGCCGGGAATACTTACCAGAAACCGAGATTTGCATTTTATCTGCGATCGTGTCCCTTTAAAAGTTGAAAGCCATAATAGTCCTTGGACACAGGCTTATAATACTGGTGAAGTTATCACTTTACCAATTGCCCACGGAGAAGGACGATTTTATGCGGATAAGGCGACTTTATCTGAGATTGAAGATAAAGGGCAGGTAGTTTTACGTTATGCAGGCGAAAACCCTAACGGTTCACTAAATAACATTGCGGGGATTTGCAATCGTCAGGGTAATGTTGTCGGTATGATGCCACACCCAGAAAGGGCATCTGATCCCGTAATTGGGGGTGATGATGGGTTGAGATTGTTTAAAGGTTTGCTAGAAAAGGTAGTAGCCTTGGCGTAATTTTCACCTTCACACCCATGAGATTTCAGCAATATAGAGGCACAGTCAGACTGTGCCTTTTTATAGATGTATCAATTACAATTATTTTTATTTTTTTGCTGAGGAAGGTTAACTAAAGGCGACATAAATAAATTGAGTCTGTATAGTTAATTTTATTAGAGCATTATTTCTTGGATTATCAAATGTCACCCTCGGATGCGGAAAATAAATTTATCACATGGATACAATCTTTTGATTATCGTGTTTTACAACACCAAGAAGATGTAGAAACTAAGTTTGTTATACCAATGTTTCATCATCTCTGTTATCCAGAGGAATGTTGTTCTAGAAAATGTAGTTTGAGTTCCGAAACCAACGGAAATCTAACAAACAAACTAGAAAACGTGCAAATTTATTTTTCTACTGATGATGTAGTCAAACAAAATGCTGACACATCGTTAATAATTATTATTTATTTATCTCCGCAATCAAATAATTTTCAAGAAGCTATTGCCCAAGCAAGATTCTACAGTATCTATTTAAAACCTTTATTCTTTGTAGTCACCAATGGTTATCAAATTAAATTTTTTAAATTTTTACTTTATCATAGGGAGGAATGTGTACTTGACAAAAATATTTATTCCTTAAAAAGTAACACTACAGCATTAGAATTTTATAATAATTATAATTTTCACTATATTAAAAATATTGATAAAAATACAATTAACACTTTAAAATATAGTCAATATAATTTAATTGAAAAATCGTTAAGACGACATAATTTACAAGAAATTGTAGCTCAAACGGATTTTATACCCGCGATTGTGCGAGAAGGAGATCGCTTAATTGTCGTCAAGCCTAAAGTTGTCATAGAATGTAACTTACCCAAGGCTTTCAGAGATGGTGATTGTCTCATCCAATTTAGTGGGGTGATTTTAAGAGGTTGCAAGATTAAACTCAATCACCAAGATATTTTAGCTCAATTAATGACCGGATTGAATACTCGTCCTGAATGGGGATGTCGGAGATTTATTAAACAAATAGATGATAATGCTTTTGAAGTTATTTTAGGTCAAACTACAGTTATTTTATCTGATTTAGAAACAGCAGATTTATGTTTGTGTATTGATGTAATTTGCCAAGCATATAAGCAATCAATTATTGAATGCGAAAATATTTTAGAAACCTGGGATTTTGAATTTATTGAATTTTTAGGTAGTCGTGGAGTGCATCTTTTTTCTGTAGATGCCAAACTATGGCGGTTAATGCACGATTTTGCCAATGAATTTAACTATGTGCAAGGTAAATCAGAATGGCACTTATTTCAGCAAGAAGAAATTTCCATTCGCGTAAGTCGAGGAATCCGTGATCATGCGTTTATTTTACCTTGCCCTGTTAATTATTTCTCTTTATTACCCAATGGCATCATTAACATAGTTTATGAAATTAATCATATTCATCTCCAGTCTTTAGAAAATGGTGAAATTAATTCATGGCATCAAGATATTGGTACAAAAGGAACTTGGACAGCTACATATACTAAACAATGGTTATTAGAAAAATTTATTCCTAAAGTTATCGATTACTATGCCCAAAAAAATAATTTATCAGCATCCGAGTTAAAGAGAAATATCGCAGATTATGGTAGCAAGCACACTCCAATTTCAGACATTGATGATATTAGAGAACTAGTACCTTATCTCCAAGATATTCAATCTTGGTTAAATAATTATGTTGAAAATATTCCGGCTGTTCTTTTAAAAGCATATTATCAAACACTAACAAATCTAGTGCGAAATACTGACTCATCCATAGAGGGGATAGACTATATTATTCGCAACTTAACTTTAATGGAAGCAGGTAACACTAAAGACAGAATGAATAGTAATTTTTCTAAATGGAATTTTAAAGATGCTTTGTATTATTTAGATGCTCAAGTAGGCAGAATTAATAATTATCAATATGAGAAAAGTTTTCAAGCCGATTTAATCACTAGAACTTTTATCTGGATTATAGAACATGGCAAAACTCGTTTCTCTCAAGCTCAATTAAATGCTGCTAAACAGGCTTTATTACCACTCTGGGAACAGAGTCGGTTTGAAATGCGCTATGTAAATCCTTATCGGCAGCGCAGCAATTTATAATAGCTGTTTTTGATTTAGTTTGAATGAAACTATGTTAACTAATTCTTTAAATTGAAAAATCATTAACTCTTGCTCATATAATCCTGTACAGGCTGTAGCCGCAGCACAAATTGGTATAGTTTAGCAATTAGGACTTACGCACAATTTACGGAATAACGTTCGCGTAGTGTGCGCGTAGCGCATACCACAGAGACGCAGAGAACACAGAGAAATAAGGGTTTGAGAGACTTTTTGCGTAGGTCTTGGCAATAAAGAAAAATTTTTAGAAAGTAGCAATATGACTTCAGCAAAAGTTGTGATTGTAACGGCTGCTAGTCGAGGAATTGGTGCGGGTTGCGCCAGAGAATTAGCAGCGAGGGGTGACAATGTGGCATTAATGGCGCGATCGCCTGAAGTTTTAGATTTAGCCAGAGAATTGGGTGGAATTGCCATTCAAGGCTCAATGACCAACCCTCAAGACTTACAGCAATTAGTCGAGACTACCTTAACTAAATTTGGTCGTATTGATGCAGTAGTCAATAGTTTCGGCGACCCACCCCGACCCGATTTGCTATCTATTTCCGATGAAATGTGGCTAGAAAACTTTGAAATGCTGTTTTTGAGTGTGGTTCGCATCGCCAGACTAGTGACAGCACCGATGCAAAATTCCGGTGGTGGTGCGATCGTCAATATCTCCGCCTGTGATTCTCAAGAACCAAGCTTAGGAACTCCCTTTACTGGAACACTCCGCACCGCAATGGAAGGCTTTACAAAACTTTATGCCAAACGTTACAGAGCAGATAAAATTCGCATGGTTTCTGTCGCGCCTTTCTTTGTCGCAGATTCAATGGCAGAGTTAGAAGGCTGGAATGTACCGGCGGATTTAATGTTGGGTCGTCCTGTTACCTATAGAGAGTTTGCCAAAATAGTGGCTTTTTTGATTTCCGATGATGCTAAATTTATCACAGGTACAACCTTGAAAGTAGATGAAGCCTATTCTGCGGCTATCTAGCTTAAATCCCCTGACAAACACTTTGAAGTATTTGCCGTAACCAAATACTCGCCTGATCCTGATTTGTAAGTTTGCTCCACAGCATAGAAATCATCCAAGGTTCAGTTTGTACAGGAAGTTCAAAAATTTCTAATGTATCTTTGCAAGCAAACGGTGTCACCAGTCGAGAAGGAATCACAGTCACCAAATCACTGGATGAAATGACGGCTGGTAATATCAGCAAGTGCGGCGTAGTCAACGCAACACGACGCTGGAGATTTTGTTCAGCAAGCACCTTGTCAATTTCACCAATGTCATCTCGTCTGAGAGTAAAAAGAGCTTGGGGGAGACGAGCAAAGGTTTCCGGTGTTATCGTCTCTTCGGTGATAACAGGGTGTCCACGGCGACAAATACCTACAAAGTGTTCTTGAAATAATGACATTTGTATTGTTTGTCGGGGAGGATTTTGAAAGAAACCCAAAGCAACATCAATTTCTCGTTGCTCTAAGAGGTCTCCCACCGAATCCTTCTCAAAACCAATTAATCGAAAATTAATGCTTGGTGCAACCTGACGACAAACTTCTAACAGCTTGGGTACAACAACATAGCTGGTGTAATCCGAACTACCAATTGCAAAGGTATGTTTAGAAGTTGTTGGCTCAAAGGTTTGACTATATTCTAGGGTCTGTCGGATTTGCTGGAGAGCAATTGAGATACCTGGAGCAATTTCTAGAGCTTTTGCTGTCGGCTGCATTTCTCTACCGATGCGGATAAATAACTCATCCTGAAATAGTGTGCGTAACCTTCCCAGAGCAGCACTCATGGCTGGTTGTCCGAGATACAAACGTTGAGCGGCGGCTGTCACACTGCGTTCCTCAAAAAGCACTTCAAAGGCGACAAGCAGGTTGAGGTCAATGGCAGATAAATCGATTAATCCCATTAATTAAATGTATCGCTGTAATCAATTTGCTTAATTTATAACATCTCAGTAGAGTAAATTTGAAAGCATTTTTTAGGTCACAAAAATGACGACTCAAACGAGAATTGCGGTGGTAACAGGCAGTAATCGAGGTCTAGGATATGCTATTTCTCGTAAGTTATCCCAAATGGGTATCCGTGTAATTCTGACGAGTCGTAATGAAACAGATGGTTTAGCTACCAAGCAACAACTATTTAGTGAAGGGCTGGATGTAGACTATCATTTACTAGATGTTACTGATGATGCAAGTGTTCAGCAGTTTACCCAGTGGTTGAGTGAAACCTATGGCAAAGTAGATATTTTAGTTAACAATGCAGGTGTGAATCCTACAACTAAGCCAGAGGAGTCTAGTTTGCTGACTGTGCAATTGGAAACGATGCGAGTCACTTTTGAAACTAATGTTTTGGCAGTAGTGAGAATTTCTCAAGCATTAATTCCGTTGATGCAGGTGGAAAACTACGGACGCATAGTTAATATTTCCACTGAAATGGCTTCTCTGTCTTCAATTTCCCATGATTATTATCCGTTAGCACCATCTTATCGGCTCTCTAAGGTGGGTGTGAATGGTATCACGGCGATTCTGGCTAAGGAACTCCAAGGTACTAATATTCTTGTTAATGCCTATTCTCCGGGTTGGATGAAGACAGATATGGGGGGTGATCAAGCTCCGTTTACAGCAGAAGAGGGAGCGGAAACAGCCGTCTATTTGGCAACACTACCCGATGGAGGAGCGCAAGGACAGTTTTTTGCAGAGATGCGGAAGTTTGGCGGCCCAGTTCAATTACAGTGGTAGGTCAATATGGAAAATTTAGTAGGTTTACCCCCTATTTATGCGGATACACCGATTGATTTAGCTCCTGCTAAAATCATTACCTCATTCCCTGTGAATACTTTTCTTGAAAATCTGGCGATCGCTCCCGATGGTACAATCTTCGTAACTAACCATGAAGTTGGTAAAATTGTTCGCATCACCCCAGATGGCAATCAGCAGATTCACGCCAGTGTGGAAGGAAAAGTAAGCGGTCTAGCTTTCACTAGTGATGGCGGTTTGATAGCTACAGGATGGAATGCTGACTCTGTACCTGTGGTTTCTCTAGTTGCCAAGGATGGTACAGTAGAAACCTTGTTAACCTTGCCAGATGCCATATTCCTCAACGGTATCACTCCTCTATCAGATAACAAGTATTTGACAGCAGATTCCTATCGCGGTGCAATCTGGCTAATTGATTTTGCTCAACCCAGTGCATCCATTTGGTTAGAACATCCTTTGCTGGCTCGTAGCAATGCAGAGAACTCCATTCCAGCCGCCAATGGGATAAAACGTTTTTGCAGGACAGTCTACGTTTCCAATACAGAACAAATGTTGTTATTGCGGATTCCCCTTGGTATGGGAGATCACCCCAGTAAGCCGGAAGTCTTTGTAGAGAAGACTAACATTGATGACTTTGCATTTGACGTAGAAGGCAACCTGTACGGAGCAACGCACATTTACAACAGTGTAGTACGGATTGGGACTGATGGCATGACAACTATTATTGCTCAAGCCGAGCAAGGTGTAATTGGTAGTACATCTGTGGCCTTTGGTCAAAGTCAGGGCGATCGCACGTCCATCTATATTGTCACCAATGGCGGAATGTTTTTACCCCCTCCCACGGGAGTTGTTGCTGCTAACGTTGTGCGGCTAGAAGTTGGGAAAGCTGGATATATCTTTGTTTAAACAATACCTGAATCATTTGTAGGGGCGTACAGTCGTGCGCCCTTAACTCATGTATTTGTCCTATTCTTATTGGTAGCGATAGAAATGGAACAAGACGATCAAATTATCACGGTGGTCATTTCACAAGTTGTGAAACCAGGATGTGAAGCTGCTTACGAAGCTTGGTTGAAAGATATAACCACTGTTGCTAGAACTTACGTTGGTCATTTGGGTACAAATATCATTCGTCCCCAAGCTGGAGTGCGTCCCGAATATGTGATTATCTTTCGGTTTGACGGCTATGAAAATCTTAAGACTTGGATGACATCACGCGATCGCGAATATTGGCTAACTCAATCCGCAACTTTGATAGAATCTGACCCCCAAGTTCAGCATATCAATGGCTTAGAAGCTTGGTTTTCCCTTCCCGGTCAACCACTGAAGACTCCACCACGCTATAAAACAGCACTGCTAACTTGGGTTTCTGTATATGTGTTGATTAATGTGTTGAATACATTTATCACACCTCTACTGCGCGGCTTACCTCCCTTCATTATTTCGTTGATTATTACAATTACTATGGTTTTGCTGTTAACTTATGTTGTCATGCCCAGAGTAAGCCGTTTGTTGAGCTTCTGGCTATATCCTAAATCACGAAAAGTTTAGTTAACCAACAGCGAACTCAGTAAATTGTCTTTTAAAGGGGGAATGAAAAGCTAAGGGAACACCAGAAAATAAATTATCCCAGGCAGACGGGTTGGTAGGGTGCGTCAGTTTGAGAAAACCTAACTATATCCAGAAGTTATTTATACTGACGCACCCTACATTTTGGATATTTTTTTATCTGGACTGAGTATAAACCAGATACAGCAAAAAAGGATTAGGGTCTAGGGGCTAGGAGTTAGTCTTTTTTCATTGGTACTAAGTGTAGTGAAATTTAACATATTCGCAAGATATTTGACACTCCTTAGACTGAATAGATATGCCTTTTGCTCGACAACGCTACCGTGAACGACAAGCTACGCAAACACTACATTCATTTGCTTGGAAAGTCCGGGTATTCTTAACTTTATAATTTCACTTAAGCTAGATTATTTACTATTTTTTTGTGTTGCTAAATATACAGAATTAACAAAATTTTATTGAACATATCAAACAACAAAACACAAACCAATATATCCATAATTTGTGTTTTCGATTACTGCATCGCTTATTTTTTCAGAGATAAAATGTGTGTCTCAGCAGTTCGTAATAACGGATAAATATATTGTTAATGATTTTGTAGCTAAAGTTTCAAAACTCAATTAGTTCTCCCAGTTATTGTTTCACATTCTTGGGTATTTATATGACTTACAATTCCGAACAAATGCAACAGATTCTCCAAAAAGCTTTTGCTCGTCAGCAACAGGGAGAAATTTCCCGGCAGCAGATTATAGAAATCGCCTCAGAACTAGGAGTTTCATCGGCATCGCTCCAAGCTGCTGAACAAGAATGGTTGACCCAAGAAATAGGAGAAAAAAAGCGGCAGAGATTTCATGCCCAACGACGTGATGATTTTAAATCACACCTAATTGCTTTTATTGGTGTGAATGGATTTTTGATTGTATTAAATCTTTGGACAAGCCCTGCATATTTCTGGGCTATTTTTCCCCTATTGGGTTGGGGATTAGGTTTGTTCTTTTCTGGTATGAAGGCTTATAAAACTAGTGGAGAAGCATATGAAAATGATTTTTATGAATGGTCTAAAAAACTACCGAAATAGATTACCCACACATAACTAAAAATTTAAGGGGTAGTTTTGCAACCACCCCTATATTCCCCTCATATTTAGAATTTACTTTTCGTTCCCTGATTGGGACGTATATTTACTTTGAAATATTAACTAAACTTTCAACTTGAGCCGAAGCTAGTGTTGGTGCAGTGAAAATCTGTGAGTAAAGACTTGTTGGTTGTTGTCCACCCACAACTGGTAAGACTTGACGAGCATGGGCTGCAACTTCTACTGTTTTCACATCATAGGTCTGTGTTACCAACTTGGGATACAAACCGATACCGATGATGGGAAGAATCAAACAAGCAGTGATGAACAACTCACGGGGGTTTACATCAGGAACTACAGCATCTAAATGTAATTCTTCACTTTGCTTACCGTAGAACACTTGACGCAGCATGGATAGTAGATAAATCGGTGTCAGAATTACACCCACGGCTGACAGCAGGATAACTACAACTTTGAAGCTGGAACTGTAAACGTCACTGCTAGCGATACCGAGGAATACCATCAACTCACCGACAAAGCCACTCATACCAGGTAAAGCGAGAGAAGCCATTGCGCCGGCGGTGTAGAGTGCGAAGGTTTTGGGCATTACTTTACCCATACCGCCTATTTTGTCCATCAACAAGGTGTGGGTACGTTCGTAAGTCACACCGGTTAAGAAGAATAAGCTAGCAGCAATTAAACCGTGGGAAACCATCTGTAGCATCGCTCCACTGACACCAATTTCTGTGTAGGAAGCTAGACCGATGAGTACAAAACCCATGTGGGCAATTGAAGAGTAAGCTAGGCGGCGTTTGAGGTTGGTTTGAGCAAAGGCACAACAAGCACCGTAGACAATGTTAACTACACCTAAGATTGCTAGAACTGGCGCAAAGTAAACATGAGCATCAGGCAACATTTCCATGTTGAAGCGGATGAGAGAATAACCACCCATTTTCAACAACACACCAGCCAAAATCATCGAACCAGGTGCAGACGCTTCACCGTGAGCATCAGGTAGCCAGGTATGTAGAGGGAAAATTGGTAGTTTTACACCGAAGGCAATTAAGAATCCTGCATAAGCTAATAATTCAATCGCTTTGGGATATTCTTTCATTCCCAAAGATGCGATATCGAAAGTAAATGTATCTCCAGAGAATGCTAGTGCAAAACCGGATACGAGAATAAATATAGAGGCAGCAGCAGTGTAAAGAATAAACTTGGTAGCTGCATAACGGCGTTTTGGCCCGCCCCAGATGGCAATCAGCAAGTAAACGGGAACTAGCTCGATTTCCCACATGAGGAAGAATAACAGCAAGTCTTGGGCAAGAAAAACACCCAACTGTGCGCTGTACATCGCCAACATCAAACCATAAAATAATCGCGGCTTGTTGGTTACTTTCCAAGCCGCGAAGATTGCTAGTGTGTTAATTAATCCTGTGAGCAAGATTAGAGGCATTGATAAGCCGTCAACGGCTAAAGACCAATTCAAGCCTATTTGGGGTATCCAAGCATATTTTTCTACAAATTGGTAAGTTGAGTTTTGAAAATCGTAATGTTGCCAAAAGGCGTAAATCATTAAGGCAAAATCAGCGATCGCAACTCCTAAACCATACCAACGGACTGTTTTACCTTCTTTATCTGGAATTATAGGGATGGCCAGGGATGCCACCAACGGTAAGGCAATTATGGCTGTTAGCCAGGGAAATTCAACTGGATTCATCACTTCTAACAATCTTTTTTTGTGTCCGCTTTTGATTACATTATATTAAGGAATTCGTACTTTTGTAAATGTTATTTATCCCTATAAAAAGAAAAATCAGGCTTTGCATAGGAATATATACTTAACAAAACTACGATGATCAGCATAAAAGAGAATAAATACCTATAAAATTTTGCTGCAAGTCTATCCTAAATGTAAACTTTTGCTACGTCAATAAAAAACGGCAGCTTTAACTGCCGTTACAAAAGTTGATGGGATTGGGGAAAAGAAAGCAGGGGGAGCAAGGGAAGCAGGGGGAGCAGGGGGAGAAAAATACAATGCCCACTCACAACTCACTACTCACTACTCAGCACGGGCTAAACGCCCCGCTTCCGCTAACAGCACTCACTACTCAGCACGGGCTAAACGCCCCGCTTCCGCTAACAGCACTCATTACTCAGCACTCATCACTCCTCCGCTCCTAAATAATGCGATTGACAATCATCCATACTTCCCCGTCTGAACGTACATAAGGAACAGAGATGGTTTTAAATCCGGTGATGAATGGTTTGTAGTAAATTTGCCAATACAAGGGACTCAGATGATCAGCACAAGCTTTTAAGCTGCGGATTTCTTTTGCTAGTTCCCCGGCGAGTTCATTAATGCGTTCAGCATGGACTTGTGCCAGTTCCTTAGCTTCTTCTAACTGTTGTTGTTGCCTAATTAGTTGTGTTTTTCTAGGTAACTGGGCTAATTCAGTTTGTTTATGCTGTACCTGTGACTTTAAAGCTGCGATTGCATCATCTATACCTTTGAGTTCCGCCGATAATTGGGGATTTTCTCTGGCTTGCAGACGGTAAGCTTGCACCATAGCCAAAGGTGAATCATACTCACTAGCCATGACATCATGATTAATAGTCAGATCAGCACGTTCTTGCTGAAGCACTTGAATTTCTGACTTGAGTGCGGCAATCTCTGACTGAATTTGCTCCAAAGGCCAGCCAGGGTTAAGTTGTTTCATGTTTAATTTTTAAGTTTTAATTTTCAAATTGCGCCTTGGGTATCGAGAGAAAGCGATCGCACTACAGCATTAATTCCTGTTTCTTTCCAGGCTGTAGACATCGCTGCTTCCACTGCTTGAGCGTGAGACACATTTGCTAAAGCCAACAGCGTCGGACCCGCACCACTAATCACCATCCCGTAAGCACCAGCCGCCACCGCCGCCGCATTTACAGCATCGTAACCAGGAATTAAAGCTTGACGATAAGGCTGATGTAACTTATCTTGCAAGGCTGCCTTTAACCATTGTCCCTTACCAGTTTCCAAGCCGCGTAACAATAAACCTAAATGAGCCGTGTTGAAAATCGCATCTGCACGACTAAATTCTGTGGGTAAAACTCGCCGCGCTTCTGAGGTTGACAATTCAAAATCAGGAATCGCTACTACTGGGACGGTATCACTATGCCAAGGAACATCACAGATTTCCCAACCTGCATCACTAGTAGCCGCTAGACGACATCCCCCCAACAAAGCTGGAACTACATTATCAGGATGTCCTTCCATTGCGATCGCTAATTCCATCACCTGCAACTGAGATAAAGGCTCACCCGCCAATTGATTTCCTGCAACTAAACCACCAACAATTGCTGTGGCGGAACTCCCCAAACCTCTAGCGAGGGGTACACCTAAATTAATCTCAATTTTCACAGGTGGCGGTGTCTGATCTATATATTGATACAACTTGACAAACGCCTGATAAACTAAATTACTCTCATCAGTTTGTACTCGTTCCGCTTCCGCTCCTGTGACATGAATAATGAAGCCACCTGCTTCCAGGCGAGTGAAGTTGAACTGGTTATATATAGTCAAAGCAGCACCAATGCAGTCAAAACCAGGCCCCAAATTAGCAGTTGTGCCAGGAACGTTAACCGTGACTGAAGAAACAATAGACATTTACAAATACTCACCTAACCAATCAACCAGCATCTCATGTAAATGCACGCCCAGAAAATTTGCTGGCTGACATTCACAGCGAGGAAACATGATCATTTACAAATCTTAGTATAAAAGTCCGCGATGAGCGACCGACGGTCGGAGACCATCTCTACGAGAGGCTACGCCAACGCCTATAGTTGGGTGCAGTCACTTTAGTGAAGAAGCTTAGTAAGCGATTAAACACGAGATAGAGTTTGAAGTTGATATATTCATCAGCATGGAAGTGTATAGACTTATAAAAGTGAAAGTCAGGCAATAGTAAGGTGGAGCATATTTATATAACTTTAAATCTGATGTATATCTATTAGTATAAGAAGCCTACCTTAATCTAGCTAAGTGTACGGACAACTGAATTTTTAGACAACAAGTTTTCATTCATAATGATGGTAAAAAAATAAATATGATTCCTCCACATTTCCAACATTTCTATTGAATGTAAATTTTTTAACTAACTGATCTGTCTAAAGTAGGAAAATTTCTTTATTCAAAATATTTTTGCCAACTTGCATCTTATTTTAATAATTAATATGAATAAAAATGAGTTTATTTTTGTTGCATAAGGATTGAAAATCTGTATAAATATATTTATTATATTCGATATAATTATGTCGAATATACTGTTACTCATATATGGTGAAAGATACAGAGGCAAGGATAGTTTATATATAAATATTCTTGATTACCTCATTACTCTCTTAGCTATAAATGACACAGTATTTTGATGTAACTTAAATTTGATGATACCGTTTTGCATGAAGCCTGCTGTTTAATTTACCAAGACTATAAGGGCTTGCTGGCATGAGACTATCTGCGTTAGATCCACTCATACCGCTTAACTGTTTAAAAGATGAACTGATCAAGTTGCCAAAAGGTTACTCATTTTATGAAGAAGAAATAATAGATTTTCTATCTCGTCGAAGATGGCCTGAGAGCGATCGCCGTATTGACCGCACAACTTTTTGGCGTTGGAGGAATGATAATGGAATAGAACGCCAAAAGGTATTCAGCCGCTTGGATCTGCTCAAACTTTGTCAAATCTGCGACCACTACCGAATAGATGGAACTCGCAATGAATATTTGGAAATCATGAAAAGGAAAAAAGAATTAGCACTCAACAGATAAGAATTTATGTACTATCAAAACGAGTGCATATATTCTTTTTCAAAACAATTGATATCTTTGTGACATACCTGCATTTCTAGAAGTGCAGGTTTTTTATTTATACAAGTATTGATAATACCCTATGAAAACCAAGATAAATCTACTCGACTAATATAAAAAATAAAAAAATCTTATATCCTAGGGAAGAAATTGATAATTGACAAGTTATTTCTAAAGTGAAAAATAAAATTCTCTAGAAGGATGAAGTTTTTATTTATCTACTTACAGAGAATAAACAAGTGTAGTTGATTTATTACTAAATGTTGAAGTGCTGTTATGTTATCCATTGGAGATTATGTGCTGAACCAACAAACTGGCCATCTAGGTAAAGTGGTTGGTTACGGCAACTACCTCATTAATAATGTATACACAGTCACATTGAAAGTGCTTGTAGCTGAAACTGCTAATTCCCACAAGCGAGTGTTTGTCGTGGAAGATAAAGTATCAGCATGGATTAGGTGGTCTGTAGCATGATATTACCATTCTTCAAGGATAAACACGATGGTACGAGATTGTATTTTTTGTCTACAAGAAGCAGCTTTACAATTGATATTTAAAAAATATTTACCGCCTCAAAATCCATCTGAATGTTTTGTTAATCCCCCTTGTGGTTGTCCCAATCCTGGACAAGAACTACAGTGTGAAGACTGTGCTTATCTGGAAGCTTGTCTGTCTAATTTTAGGCAATTGGGGAGTAGGGACAAGGGGAAAATTAATGACTAAAACAGTAAACTAGCAGAATTGACATCTAAGAACAAATTCGCCTGTGGTTGTTGACGCAGGATAGAAGCTGGACAGTCTGTAGTGACTGAACTTTGTAGCATATTTTGTATTATCTTTGCTTTACGTTGTTGTGGTGCTAGACAAAGGATTTTTTTGGCTGAACAAATCAAAGGCAAGGTTACAGTAAAAGCGTACTGGGGAACACTATCAAGATTGGGGAATTGTCCTGTACTTACTTGTTGTTGGCGATTAGCTGTATCTAGTTTTACTAATTTAACGCTGTAAGGATCTTGGAAATTAGCTACAGAGGGATCGTTAAAAGCTAAGTGTCCATTTTCGCCAATACCAAGACAGCAGAGGTCAATAGGTTGTGCTTGTAGTAGTTTGGTGTAGCGATCGCATTCTGTCAATGGTTCTAAAGTATCACCTGCAATATAGTGAAACGTTTGGGGACGTACTCGCTTTTCTACGCGTTCTCGCATATAGTGCCGAAAACTAGCAGGATGATCTGCACTAATTCCCAAATATTCATCTAGATGAAATAAAGTAATTCGTGACCAATCTACACCACCCAAAGCAATCAACGCCTCTAAAAATTTGAGTTGAGAATTGCCTGTAGCGAATAAAACAGCAGATGTCTGCTGATGTTGCAGAATAGATTGTAAATACTTCTGGGTGATACCTGCAACGTCTTGAGCCATGTCTGATTCAGATTTGTAAATCTGTACCGAGAGGCGATCAACATGAAAAGATTTTGTAGGGGCTGTCATTTGCTTTTTTCCCTGTTCCCTTTTCCTCAAAAGTTTGGTGTAGAGGCTTCCTCTACTCTCACTTTCCTCTGTTCCTGATTAACTACATCATTAGTTAATTCCATGATTTTCTCAAATTGAAAATTATGGGCTAAACAACTGAAATACTCTTGTAAAATTGTATTTTCCCAGGTAAGTTGCTGGATTAATTCTAAAATTAAGTCATCACTACCTTGGGCAGCAGCTTGATAGATTTTTGCCACCCATTCTTGAGGCATTTGAGATAGTAAAGACAATAAATCATCAATTTTTGGAATTTTTTCTAGAGATTTTTGCCTAATATGGAATGTTTGGCGAATATCTTTTTGGTAAAGATAGCGGACACCTAAATATTGACTGAGTTTTTCGAGAATTTGTGCTTTCTGGAAGGGCTTATTAATCAAATCGTCACAACCAGCTGTGATCATTGCTTCCCGTTGTTCTTCAAAAGCGTTAGCAGTCAGGGCAATAATAATTGTATGGTGTTGATAGGAACAAGACATGGGGCGATTTTCGTTCCGAGACACTTCATGAACATATGTGGTCATCGACATCATAGTGCATTTTTCCCGATGCTCTAATTCACGGGAACGAATCAAGCGAGTAGCTTGATAACCATCCATTGTAGGCATTCGCATATCCATGAAAATGAGGTGAGGATGCCATTGTTCCCATAAAGCAACAGCCTCGTGACCATTTGCGGCTTCTTGTACCACAAAACCGATAGATGAAAGGAGTTTCACTAGTAAGAGACGACTGTCGGGTATATCATCTACAACCAAAATTCGATATTGTGCTTGCTGCGGTGCTAAACCAGTTACCCAACGAGATACTGATGACATGGGCATATCAGCCGCAGAGATTAAAGCGACTTGAATATCAAAGGTAAATTGACTCCCCATCCCTAAACTGCTACTAACGCTAATTTCTCCCCCCATCATTTGCACGTATTTACGGCTAATTGCTAATCCTAAGCCTGTTCCCTGTTGCGATTGTCTACCGCTTTGAGTTTGTCCAAAAGCTTCAAATAACAACTCAAGTTCTTGTGGTGCAATTCCTGTACCAGTATCTTGTATCTCAAAGATGAGAGATTGGGGATGGGAAATAGACAAGGTAGAAGGGGAAGACACGGGAGATGCAGTATTACTTTCTTGTCCCCCTTGTTTCCTTGTGCCTTTGTCCCCAGTTCCTAACCTTACTTTAAGTATCACATTGCCAGATGCTGTAAATTTAATGGCATTTCCTACAATGTTGAGTAAAACTTGACGTATTTTGCTTTCATCGCTTTGTACGTATTGGGGCAAATGAGGATCATATTCAAATATTAGCTTTAAGCCTTTGGCTTTTGCTCGAACTTGCAATAGTTCTTGGAGGTTATCCAATAGATGAATTAAATCAAAACTACTGAGATTTAAGGTGGTTTTGCCTGCTTCGATTTTGGACATTTCCAGAATGTCATTGATGAGGTTGAGCAGGTGTTCTCCGGCGCGGTTCATGATGCCTAAGTTTTGTTGATGTTCACGAGAGAGGGTGTTGTCATGGCTCATTAGTTGCGTAAATCCCAAGATGGCGTTTAGGGGTGTTCGCAATTCGTGGCTCATGTTGGCTAGAAATTCGCTCTTGGCTCGATTGGCAGCATCAGCTGCTGTCACCGCCGCTTGTAAGGCTTCTGATTGCTGTTGAGTTTGGGCTAACAATTGTGCCTGCTGTAAAGCCACTCCCAACTGATTACCAATCTGGACTACGATGTTGATTTCCCCTGTTTTCCACTGGCGAGGCTGGGAATTTTGATAGGTGGCTAATAACCCCCAAACTTGATTACCACATAAGATGGGGACAGTAATATAGGCTTGGGCTTGAAACTGCTCCAAAAGATTGATGTAATGAGGGTCTAGACCAGCTTGGTAGATGTTCGACACACAACAAAAACTTGTGCCTGTATTCGCTGGTATCTGATTATCTTGTAATTCGATTTCTTGACCATCCAACATTTTTAGGATGCAGCGACCATTTTCTAAAGCATCTTTGGTGAGATTGAGGTTTTGTTGGTGCATTTCGATGAGTGACACCCACTCCGTACCTACAGATTCGGCGACAAATTCGCCACTCCAATCGGGATGAAAGCGATAAACAACGACGCGATCGCAATGCAAAACTTGCCGTACTTCTGCGGTGGTGGCGGTAAAAATAGTTTCTAAATCTAGGGTCTGGCGCATCCTTTGAATGACTTGAGCGATCGCTCTTTCCCGTTCTATACTTTCGCGTAAAGCTGCTTCTGCCCGTTTGAGTTCACTAATTTCTAGCATCACAGTGCCTACACCAGAGGGGCGATGATCTTCTCCAGAAATGGGAAAATAGGAAACTAAAAAATGACGTAGATGCTCCTGCGACTCGGAAACAGCAATACTTAGTTCCCGGTTCAGAATTGCTTGACCGGTCAATAGTACGTGTTGACAAAATGGTGTCAACAAAGGGTCAATGTGGGGTGCTATTTCATCGAGTGTCTTGCCGATATGGTCTTTTGCTGGTTGACCAGAAATCTCTGCCATCAATTCGTTAATTTGGACAAATCGCAGATGGTGGTCTAAGATATTCATGCCTACAGGCGCACCACTGAAAAAAGCATTTAGACGAGCTTCCCGCAGTTCTAGTTGTTTTTCTAGGGTTTTGCGCTCTGTAATATCTTTATTAGTGCCAGTCATCCGTAAAGGCGCACCCTGTTCGTCACGTTCCACAATCTGGCCGCGAGACTGTAGCCATTTCCATTCCCCAGAGGCACAGCGTATCCGAAATTCCATCTCATATACAGATGTCATCCCATGTAGATGAGCATGAATAGCTGATTTAACGGCGGGTAAGTCTTGTGGATGGATTAATTGTTGGCTCAGTAATTGATTTTGATCAACTTCAGATTCTGCATACCCTAGTAGATGTTGCCATTGCCAGTCACGATAGATTTTCCCTGTGCGAAGATTCCAATCCCACAAACCCAACTCGCTGGCTTCTAGGGCTAGTTGTAATCGTTCTTCGCTTTGTCTGTGGGCTGCTTCTATCATTTGGCGTTGAATTAAACTGCCTAATTGCGTGGCTACAGCACCCACCAACATCAGTAACCGCTTATCTACTGAGACAGCACTGCGCTTAAAAAATACTAAAACAGCCACTACTTCGCGACCGGCAAGAATAGGAACACCAAAACCCGTTTTAAAGCCGATTTTCGCAGCTTGCGAAGAGCGTAAAAATACTAACTGGGTTAGCTGAGAAATATCTTCTATCCATTCTGGTTTTTTCGTTTGCCATACTCGCCCCGGTAGTCCCACACCCACAGCAAATGTCATTGTCTGGCTGCGATCGCAAAATTCTTCCAGATGGTTTTCTTCACAGTAGCAGACTAAACTATGTTCCAATACACTACCATCATCATTGGGTATCCATGCTTCCCCAAAGTCCCAACCGATAGTTTGGCAAATCAAACGCAAGACTAATGTTAAAGCACTTTTGAGATCAATGGCGCGGGTGATGCCCTGGGTAGTCAACAGCAATAAACGGCTTTCAGTTTCTGCTTGTTTGCGTTCGGTGATATCTTTAGCTGTTGCGAGTAGATACTTTTGACTCTCTAATTCGATCATTTCTGCACTGAGCAACACCGTTTTGATTTCACCGCTTACAGTGCGAAAATCAACTTCATGGTTGCGGATAGTTTTTGTTTGTTGCAGGATTTTGGACAGAAAATGACATTCCTGGAGATTTACCCAAATGTTCAATTCTGTATTAGTGCTACCAATGACTTGCGATCGAGAATAACCAAAGAGCCGACAAAAGCTGTCGTTAACTTCAATGTAGCGTGTTTCTGGAAAAGTACACAGAGCGATAGGGTCAGGGGAGGCTCTAAAGGCTGAGGCTAACTTCTGTTCGGAAGCTCGATGAGCTGCTTCAGCCCTTTGACGTTCTCGTGCTTCTAGTGCCAAAGAGACTAAATTACTTAAAGAACGGGCAAAATTTTGCTCTTCCAGTGTCCAGTTATGTACTATTCCCACAGTTTCTAAGCACAAAACTCCTACTGTTTTTCCCCCTAAACGAATGGGTGTATTGAGCATGGAAGTAATATTGCAGGGGGTAAGATAAGTCTCAGATAACGGTTGTGTGCGGGGATCTTTATGGGCATCATCGGCGGCGATCGCTTCATTTTGATGCAAAAGTTGAAAATATGCTAAATGCTCTGCTACTGATAGGGTCAATCCTGTATTGTGCTGATGATGACTTTGCTCAAATAAATCGCAGCATTCAATTTCAGTACCTGTGACTTTATACAGCCAAATACTAGCTCTTTCTACGTCAATATTTTTTGCACCAGCTTCTGTAATTTCCCTCAAAACGGCTGGCAATTCTCCTTGATATAATGCCTGATGTTTCGCTAGTTGGCTTAACACTGAGTTATAGTTGCATAGCTTGATGGTACTTGCCGGCGGGTTAGTATTTTGATGGTAATTTTGCAGATTACTCTCAGCTTGCACAGTATTGCATATCGACTCTAGCTGCTGTGTTTGCTTTGCTAACTCAACGGCTAGTTGTTGATATTTTGCCTGCTCTACAAGTAATTGTTGCTGTAATTCTTGAGTCTTAAGTTGATTCTTTACTCGAATTAAAACTTCTTTTTCTCTTAATGGTTTAGTAATATAGTCGGCGAAATCTAATTTAATATGATTCAATGTTTGAGATAGTTTCTCTAAATCAATCAGTAAAATTATGGGTATATCTATTTTGTTTTGATTACTCTTTAATCGTTCAGCAATTTTTGACCCCTTGAGGTTAGCTATAGAACTGTCCAGTAAAATTAGATCAGGAATAAAGTCTATTGCTAAATTAACTTCTATTTCCTTAGAAGATAATTTTTGTAAATTATAATTAATCGCATCAAATATTCTTAATAAACAATTCCAATTTTCTAGACCGTTCTCAATTAAGAGAATCTTGATTTGCTGATCATCTATCTTCATAGCATGATTTTTTGTGAAAAAATTTCAACACACCTTGATTAACTGGCAATTAAAACAAAATATTTTTGTCCGTACTATGTTGGCAGAGAATTGTAGATTAATTATTCATATGGCTTGAAGTATTACGGTTAAATATAACTCATATATGCTACAGTCACAGCAATAAAATTACCCAGGCTATTCATTAACTGAACATCTTGCACTAGCGTCGAAAACCGCAATGCTGGAGTACATTTGAGGCTAAAACCGTTGATGATTAGTTGAAACCCTGGTTTTTAGTCTTTGCTGAGAATACTCGAAGATGTGATTTGAAAATCTTTCCATACCGCAACTTTTGCGTCTCTATATCTTTGTATACTTGTATAATTATCTATATTTTTATTGGCAGAGAAATCGTATTATTACTTATATTTAGATTTAGACGGAAAATCGGATCAAGAAACCATAAAATCGAGAAAATATAGGAGATACAGCGTTTTGTAAGTAAATTAGGTACACCCCATTTACTTGCAAAACGCTGTATTTTCATTATGCTGAGTGGTGGTGCTGTTAGCGGTAGCGCGGCGTTTAGCCGGTGCTGTTAGCGGTAGCGCGGTGTTTAGCCGGTGCTGAGTGGTGAGTAAGTATACACTTATTCACCACTCTTGATGTAAATGACCAGCTAGATCAAAAAGGCTAATGAGTAGGGACTTTTGGCTTCACAACTTCCTCATCTTCTAATTGTAAATTGTGGATGCTCCCGACGATCGCCACGCCAGCGAAAGAATAAGTATGAACGCCATACAATCTACACAAAATTCCCGCCATTCATTAGTCTACGGGCCAGTCAAATCTTGGCGATTTGGGTCATCGCTGGGTATTGATCCAATTGGGGAAGTTTCTATTTGCTCGTTTAATTGCGTCTACTGTCAATTAGGGCAAATTCAAGTACATACTACTGAACGCCGGATTTTTGTACCTACAGCCCAAATATTTGAGGATTTGCGATCGCTATCACCAGATGAAAAAATAGATGTAGTTACCCTCAGTGGTAGTGGTGAACCGACTTTAGCCTTAAATTTAGATGAAATTTTAGCGATCGCCAAACAGTTGACAAAACTGCCAACGGTAGTTTTAACTAACAGCTCACTCTTAGGCGATCGCATGGTACGCGACGCTTTGCAACTAGCTGATATTGTATCTGTTAAATTAGATGCCATTTCGTCACATCAATGGCAGCGCATCAATCAGCCTATAGGGACAATGAATCTACCTGATATTTTGGCAGGTATTGCCCAATTTCGCGGGGAATATACAGGACATCTCGCTATCCAAACAATGGTTTTGTCTTCCTGGACAACAGAAATGCTAGAAGATTACATCCAACTAGTACAGAGTCTCAGTCCTGATGAAATTCAACTCAACGTTCCATCTCGACCCCGTGCTTTAGTTCGTCAGTTAGATGCTAGGGGAAATAATGCCTTTGAATCTGACTGTGGTGATTTTCGCCAAATCAATTGCATCAGCGTTGATGTCCTCAATGCTTTAGCTGATGCTATTTACTTTGCAACCAAAATTCCTGTGCGTTGCGCCCCGATAGCTTTGTCATAGTTCACCGTTTACAAGGAATCAACAGATGGAAACCGAACAAACCAACCTATCACTAATACGCCCAGAAATTCCCTCTGGTTATCTCAACATCATGGGTTACATTGATGAATCAGAAGTGAATGGCCCCGGTTGTCGTGCTGTTATCTGGGTGCAAGGATGTCCGAGGGAATGTCCTGGCTGTTTTAATCCCGATTCCTGGACATTTGAGATTAACCAACTAGTAACTGTTGATAGTCTAGTTGAGCAAATTTTAAGCAAACCCCAAAATACCGGCGTGACATTCTCTGGTGGAGAACCATTTTGGCAAGCACCCGCCTTAGCTGATTTAGCCCGTAAGCTAAAAGCTGCTGGTTTAAATGTCATGTCTTTTAGTGGTTTTACCCTCAAGCAACTCCAATCAGAATCCGCACCTCCAGGTTCTCAAGAATTATTAGCACAATTAGATATTTTGATTGATGGGCCGTTTGTAGAAACTTTAGCAATTAATTCTCCAGATTCCCCTGTTTCCTCGCGAAATCAAAAAGTTCGCGTATTTAACCCAGCCTTTGCTGACAAAATTTCTTGGGCTAGCGACCAGATAGAAGTTCACATCCTCAAAGATGGAAATCGTATTGTCACCGGTTATCAAGGTTGGTTGGAATTGACTTAAATCAGTTAACAGTTATAGCACTTCTCGTTTGTATGCAATACACTCTACACTCTAACCTCTCTCCTACAAGGCTACGGTGTACACACATCTTTGTGCTGGTTGCAAAATGTGGTTTGATCCCCCTAAATCCCCCTTTTTAAGGGGGACTTTGATTCTAGTTACCCCCTTTTTTAAGGGGGGTTAGGGGGGATCAAAACTTTGTAGGACTAGGTTATTAGACTTGTGTGTACACCGTAGCCTACAAGGAGAGAGGCTTTGAGGCTTACTCCCCTTCCCTTGTAGGGAAGGGGTTGGGGGTTAGGTCTGTATTATTAAAATTTCTGGATGGTATACCTTTAGGGAGTAGAAATTGATAATTTTCACTCCCTATTTTCTTGTATCTTAATTACGAATTACAAATTACGAATTATGCTCACCTTGACGCAAAGGCAATCGCCAAACCCTGATATAACAGTCACTTTTACTTTGGCACTGACAGCAGAAGAACGTACCCGCAGCCGTCACCGCTTTGAAACAGAAGACGGTAAGGTGGTGTTTTTACGTTTACCTAGGGGAACAGTTCTATGGGATGGGGATATTCTGCAAGATGAAACCAATGGCAGTTTTATTAGAATTACCGCTAAACCAGAACAGGTTTTCACTGTTGTCGCCCCTACACCAATTTTATTAATGCGGGCTGCATACCATTTGGGTAATCGTCATGTACCTGTAGAAATTACCTGCAATTATTTACGTTTATCTCCAGACCCAGTTTTACTCACCCTGTTAGAACAGATGGGGCTGGAAATCACAGAAGAAATTATCCCATTTCAGCCGGAGGTCGGGGCTTATGGACACCATCACTCTCACGGATAGTCATTTATTGCATCTCTTGCAGCTAGCTAGTTCCGCCTTACCTGTGGGAGCATACAGCTATTCGGAAGGAATAGAAACCTTAGTAGAACATGGCACAATTACCAACAAAGATACCCTCAAGCATTGGTTAGAGGCAGAATTGCGTTATGGGGCAATTCGATTAGAAACGGCGGTAATAGTCAGAGTACATGAGGCTGTGACTACAGGTGATTTGGAAAGATTACGCTATTGGAATGTGTGGTTATCGGCTGCTAGGGAAACCCAAGAATTACGTAATTCTAGCTGGCAAATGGGGCGATCGCTAATGCAGTTACTTGCTAAAATACAACCGCAAGTATTAGATTTAGCCAACGCTGTGGGTAATCCTTGCAATTATGCGATCGCTTTTGGCATTGCTGCTGCCCATTGGCAAATCAATCCTCAAGCCGCTTTACTAGCATATCTGCATAGCTGGGCAACTAATTCAATGACGGCTGGAGTAAAACTCATCCCCATAGGACAAACAGCCGGACAAGAAATATTACTAAATTTACAACCATTAATTACTTCTGCCACACTAGAAATAATGGCTTTAGAAGATGATGACCTGAGTTGTTGTAGCTGGGGTTTATCTTTAGCAAGTATGCAGCATGAAACACAATATACTAGATTGTTTAGAAGTTGAGGGATTATTTAGCGTTTGACACTAGTTATCGGGCGTTGCTGAGTGAGAATATGAATTTGTCGGGCTACGCCCCGCTAACGCTAACACGCAGAGGCGCAGAGACGCAGAGAGTAAGAGTTTAAGAGAGGGAATCTTTGATTTTCACATCTGGATTCAGCAACGCCAGTTATGGGATGCTTGAACCGAGTGTAAACCTGCTACTCTTTTACAAGAGTGCTTGATTGAGGTGCAACTATTTTACCAACTGCCGAACAAGGTATCATGTGCGTCACACTATGCCAATCCCTAACAAATACATTTACACCCATTTTTATAGTCCGATTAGATGAACGCACAGGCAATGTCTTCATTTTGTCTGGCGATAATATACAAATAGAGATATATCGTAATGGTCGTTGGAGATTTCTCTAGTGAAGATTGACTTTAACAAGATGACAAAAGCTGAACTAAGAGCTTATGTAGTTGCTCATCCGCAAGATAAAGCAGCGTTTTATGCCTTTGTTGATCGTTTCACATCTGTAGCATCTCCAGAAACATTTACTATGCTCCAATCACCAGCAGAGATTGCAGAAATTGATCACTTAATTCGGCAGAAAGTAGAACAAATGCAGACCGAATAATTAAGAATTGATTTGTATTAACTTATGACCACATTTCGTATAGGTGTAGCAGGCCCTGTTGGTTCAGGGAAGACGGCTTTAGTGGATGCTTTGTGTAAAGCATTGCGCGATCGCTATCAGATTGCCGTAGTGACTAATGACATTTATACTCAAGAAGATGCTCAGTTTTTGGTACGCTCTCAAGCCTTAACTAGCGATCGCATTTTGGGTGTCGAAACTGGTGGGTGTCCCCATACTGCCATCCGAGAAGACGCTTCGATGAATTTGGCAGCAATTGAACAACTAGAACAGCGTTTCACTCAGCTAGATTTAGTCTTTTTAGAAAGTGGTGGTGATAATTTAGCTGCTACCTTTAGTCCTGAATTGGTAGATTTAACTATTTACGTCATTGATGTCGCAGCCGGTGATAAAATCCCCCGCAAAGGCGGCCCCGGTATTACTAAATCTGATTTATTGGTGATTAATAAAACTGACCTTGCACCCTATGTTGGTGCAGATTTAAGTGTCATGGAACGAGATGCAAAAAAAATGCGCGGTGATAAACCTTTTATTTTTACCAATTTGAAAACTCAACAAGGCCTGGCTGATGTAATTGAATTTGTCTGTACCTATGTATAAGTAATATATTATACTATATTTTGAATAACTTCGCTAAATATCCCTCTCCGAAGAAACCGTATTTACCTTGGTACTAGGTGAGAAAAAAATTACTTTCTTTAATCTTGACATTACAATTTACATCATTTAATGTAAACACATATTGATGTAAATCAAATATATGAAATTTGAAAGCGTGCGTCAATGGCAGGGAACTGCGGAGGCACTGACAAAAGAACTTAAACGCCAGATTGAACGCTTAAGACTGTCAGTAGAGCCACCAGCCTTGCGAACCGTGCGGTCGTGGAGAGCAAAGCAACTGCTATCACAACCAAAAGGGCAGGAATTTGGATTCCGTCAAATTTTGGAGGGATTGGCAACAACCTTACTATTAAAGAAGGGTTGGACGCTGGCGGCGATCGCTCAAGTATTGCCTTCTTTCTCGGAAGATACTTTGGAGTTGCAAATTCTGGCGGAAGCTCAAGGACAAGACCCGACATGGCTACCCACCATCACCGCAACTTCTTTGCCGTTAGCGACTGGACACAGACCAGCAACCGATCTGGCAGAAGATGCCGTAGTTTTGTTAGCACAAGGAATTATCCGCCAATATGACCGAGTGCTACCGGGACAACAAATTGTCCATCAAGAAGATAGTACATTGCCGCCAGAACTCTATCAAGCAATGTGCAAATTAGGTCGTTTATATATTGAAGAAGGACAATGCGATCGCGCGGCTTGTGTACATACTGTTTTGGATAACGCACGCTACCCGCTTGGTTCTGAGCGTTGGGAGTTAGGGATTTTTAACCAATCAGACTTTCGCTTTGCTAATGCAACCATCATCGATCCAGATTTGCGAGTTCCCACCTCAGACTGTGCAGAGATTGCCAACCTCAGTGGCGGTTTTGGTGAACATAACGTCATTGAACATCGGCTTTATACTGAGTTATGCGATGCAACTCAAAGGTTGGGCAGCCGTCGTCAACATAAGGCTTACACTGCATTACGAGAGTTGTTTGGTAGGTATTCTCTGATTGGACAACGCCAACTATTTGATTACTTGGTTGACAATGACTTAACTCCTTTACAGGGAATGATCATTGAGAAATTTTTCGACCTAGTACCGGATATTTGGCTAATTAATGGTTCAGCACACCGTTGCGCCCACTGTGGCACACTTATGCGACCTCAACCTAACAATAGAATTTTTGCACAAGGGCGGTGTCCCATTCGCCAGTGTATTGGCCATGAATTGCCAAAAGTATCTGAGAAGCTAGATCCCAACGAAGATATTTTAAGAATTGCCAAGCCGCAAATTCTCACCTACTGGACAGGCCCAGCAATTGACGAATTAGCCATATTTGATACAGCTAGAAAAAACGGACTAGATGCTGAACTTTATCCAGAGTCAGATTTATGCGATATAGCGATTAATGGAAAAGTAATTGGGATTGATGCTAAATCTTACACAAGTCCCGTGACTCTGGCTTTACGGCTCAATCGTAGTATTGGCGGGCTGATTTATTATCGTCGTCGGATTTTGGCTGTGAGCGATCGCTTAATTGAGGATAACCCAAGCTACATTTCCACCCTCAAATCAACACTGGATAAAAAAGGTGATGCGGCCAGTTTAGAAATTATGTCAGTTTCCGCCGTCATTGAGTTTTTAAAGAAGATGCCCTATGCGAACCAAACCTGATTTTTGGAAAGGTGCAGAGCGAATTTGTTGGCTTTGCGTCTTTATGGAAGAATTTATCGGCACTAATTCACTGGAGTATGCACCAGTAGTAATGTCAGGTATGGACAGCATTTTAAATGCACCTACCTTTGCACAAGCCCGTCAAGCTATTTTCAATATGCGGCAGATGTCACTGGCTTATGTAACCCACCAATCAGTGAAACACGCGATCGCTCTCTATATCAATTATCATTACTGCAACAATACTCAAGGAACGTATGAAATTGATATTGAAACACTTCATTTTCATAGGACTGATGCTTTAGAAGATTCTTTAATTACAAAGGCGCGGCAAATTCTCAGTACCTGTTTGCCATACGAAACCTATGGTTTTACAGTTGCTGATCCTCGTCAGCCAATGGCTGTGGCGTTAGGTGAAGACTCAACCTCCGTAAAGTTAGACATTCCTCGTATTACTGCACCGATTGCTGCACATCGTACACATTCCCTCAACCGCCAACCAAGAGGAAAGATTTGCATTCCCCTAAAAGAACTGCGTGATTTGGCTCGTGAAATGGACGAGCGTGAACAGCAACATCCTGAGCGACGATTAGGTAATTGGGCTGATCGCTTTGAACGTTTTGACCTGATGGTGTCGGAGGCTGGAAAAGGACTGCGGAAAGAAAATGATGTGCTGGAATTGGAGGATATCAAACACTTAATTGGTTTACCAGGGTCGGGTAAAACAACGTTGCTGGTGTTAATAGCTGTCTGGTTGGGGCTACATGACTATAAAGCTATGTTTGTTTTTCCTTCCATTGAAGTTGCTAGACAGTACATGGCTGATTTGGCATTTCATCAAGTTAAGGTGGGAATGCTTGTTGGTCAAGGTGATGAAACTCGTCGCCGCCATGCAGACAATATTGCAGAAGCGATCGCCGCTACCGGAAATAATGGTGGTTTTGCTTACACCTTAGAACAGGCGGAAGTTTTTGGACTCAACTGTGTTCTACCAGCCTTTTCTACTGCGGATATGTCTTTTTGGGGCTTTGGTTACGCACCTTGCAATGAGATATTGCAAGGAGGAGGGAAACAGGGAAAGATGAAAAAATGCCTGTGTCCCCTCTGGACAATGTGCGGTCGCAACAAAGCACAGCGAGATTTATTAGATGCTAATATTTTAGTTGGTCATGTGCGATCGCTTGATACTGAAATTTCACCTCATGCAACTTATGAACGAATACGATATTTTGAATTAATTGCCCGTACCTTTGACTTAGTTGTTTTCGACGAAGGCGACATGGTGCAGAAAGTCTTAGATGATTATGGGGCAGTAACTTTAAGTATTTCTGGCTCAGAGCGATCAATTCATAGAGTCATTCTTGAACAAATTCATAATCGCTTTGCTCGTGGTGAAAACTATCGACTATTTGATCGGGATATAGAACTTTATAGTCGTGACTTAGCGGAATTTGGTAATCATAATACATCTTTGATTACCACCATCCATAATATGTCAGGGTCGCGGGTCAAAGAACGCTACGAAAATCAATTGCTGACTGTATTACGGATTGTTAGTGAACTCTTGAATAGGTTTAAAAAATCTAATAAGCAAGATGAAATTGATGAACAAGAAGCCAAAACAGAAGTTACCAGAAGTCGAGCGTTAGCTGAACTTTGGGAAAAAGCAGCATATAACGCCTTTTATGACCGCACAGGAGTTAATAACCCTCAAGATTTTAAAGCTGATTTTTGGCCTCATTATATAGGCATAAACAAAGAAACCTTAGAACAGCAATGGAAAAATCTCATTCATCATTTCCGTCGTTACTTAGCTGAAAATCTCATTAAACAACGTGATGCGATTGTCCAAGAAATTATTGAATTATTTTTCAAACTCTGTTTTCCCAAGCATCAATTAACTATAGAAGCCGAGGATTTAATTAAATTACTTATAGCTGTGACATTCGTAATTTTGGGTTATCAGCGAATTGTGCCAGGAACAAGAACAATGGTTGCAGAAGGCTTCATTCGCGAATCCATTATGCAGTCACCTGCATCACTTGAACTCAGAAAATTTATTCCAGAAAGCATTTTAGGTTCGTTTTCTGGTGTGCAATATAGTTTTTTCAAAGCACAAACAACGCGCACTGATCTTAGAAATGTGGAATTATCTTACATTACATTTGTAGGTGCGCCTCGGATGTTAATGCACCGCTTTCATCGTTTGTTAGAGGCAGATAATGGACAAGCCAGTCCAACTATTTTAATTACCTCAGCCACATCATTTTTACAAGCTAGTCCTGCCTACCATATTAACGCCAGACCACATTATTTACTAAAACCAAAACCGCTTACATCAGATGATAATCGAGAACCCAGCGTTTATCGTTTCAAATGGTTTTCAGATAGTCAACGGGGTGATGAACCCCTCAAATATAGCGGTGCTGGCGACCTGCAAAAACGTAATCTTGAGATGATGGTAGATGCTCTTGTCAAAGGAGGAACTACTAAATCTGAAATTTATAAAGCTATGAATAAATTTGATGTCAAGTCTGGTATTTGCCGTAAAGCAGCTTTAGTTGTTAATGGTTATGACCAAGCACGACATATCAAAAAATATATCAATACCTATTATCCTGATATTGGTAGGCATACAAAAGCAGTTGTTAAGTCTCTAAAAGAAGGGGAACAACCAAAGGATTTTGTTACTTCTGCGCAATGTGAAGCATTAGGAGATGATGAAAACTGTCACGTTTTAATTTTTCCCATGCTGGCAATTGGTAGAGGTGTCAATATCGTTTTTACCAAAGGGGAAAGAAAACTAGATGCAGCAATTGGCGCAATTTATTTCCTCACTCGTCCTCACCCTACTAAAGATGATATGCAGCTTTTGTATAGCTTGGCAGGACGAGCAACACAAGAATTTGATAGTCGAGTTTTTAGTGAGTCAGAAGATTTGAATGCCATAGCAACAGCTTGGCGACAATCAAGAAAAGACCTGTGGTTAATTGCCAATAGATTGTTACGTGAACCCTTAATGGCAAGCCGTTTAGGGACTGAACTATTCAAATCATTTACGGCTAATCAAATGGTAGCTATTCTGCAAACAATCGGTCGAGGAATGCGGAATGGATGCCCAGTATCAGTTTATTTTGTTGATGCAGCTTGGGCTAAAAAATCAACAGAAGGTAAGCCCGATTCTGGACGAGATAGTATGCTGGTTCAGATGCGAATAATTTTAGAAGAATGTGTTAACCATGAAGACCCCGTAATTCGGGAAATTTATCAAGAACTGTATGACGCATTTCTAGAACCTTTACAACGCATTCAAGGAGTAATTTATCCTGGTGAATTACATTCTGTAGAAGAATCGGCGGATGAAGAAGCAGGTTTCGATGAATTTTCACAACTATTGGAGATGTAAAAATGATGAATAATTTTGATAATGAAATTAAATTTGAAGAAGATTTATTGGCAGAAGAAGAAGACGAAGAAACTGAAGGTGATTTTGTTTCAGATACATTATATATTCAGCCAGGGGCAATCAAACCAATTGCCAAATTTCCTTTAGCTTTCACCGTACCAGATAAACTACGCCCAATTATAGTAGAGGGTTATACTCTGACTTGGACAAAACCAGCGTTGCAATGTTTTGGCGAGATTCAAAAAGGAGCTAATGTCAAAAATGTTCCTTATGGCTCATTGCGAAATTTTCTACAAGTAGTCTTAAAAGATGCAGCAAGAATTGAACCAGAAGTAGGTCTTAGCAAATATGCCTTAAATTATGCTAAAGGTGATAAGTTGCCAGAACCTTTTGTTTATTTTACTGGTGGCAATGAAGAAAAAATAAATAGAATGCTTCGCCCAATTATTAATGATTGGTTGACAAACTATCTCAAACCATTTGCTGAGAAGGAGGATATATCGATAGAAATTATTAACCGCTTGGAAGATTTGCAAGAAAAAGTAGATTTAATAAAAGTTTCTCCATTCAAGTCTCAAGTATTACCTTGGACTTGGGATAAAGAGACAGATACAACTCAACCTAAAGATAAATATGCGTATCGAATGCTTGCAGATTATGTGGCTCGTCAAATTGCTGGAAAAGTTATTTTCCCAGAGTTAGGGGCGATGAAACGTGTTATTTTCAGCAATGGTACATTTACTTCTGGTATTGCAGAACTGATTACAGATCCGATTCCCTTAGATGGCACAAAAGGAAAATTCAGCTTTGTAGTAAGTTTGGAAGTTGTTACATATCCATCTTTACATCAACCTTTATTAAAAGTTGAGATTTCTAAACGTCGCTGGTTAACTCAGTTAAAACCTCCTAAATATGACCGCAGAAATATTAGCGGCTTCATATTTTCTCAAGAGCATACTGATCGCGCCTTTAGCTATCAAGTCAAAGCCGAACGAGATAAAAACAGCAAAAATGGTAAAAATAGCAAGGAAGAGAAGATAAAATGGGTTTGGAGAACAGATAAAGATTTTGAAATACTACGGAGAGAATTAAATCTGGGGTCATCTTGTGATGGTAAAGAAATCGCTAGAGGTTTAGCCTCTACTAATAGCTGTGAGGTACTTCTTACTTACCGTAATGGACTTCAAGATAATTCAGAAGACGACGAAGAAACTTCAGAAAAATATGGTATTGAAACAGGTGTACCAGAGATTGATAAATTAGATGCGTTTGAGGCGATCGCTAAAATTCTGCAACCATTAGGAATCGAAATATTTGATGGTTACATAAAAATACCATCTAAGCACAACCTAGATGATACAGCATCTCGCATGATTAATCTTCCTACACTGCTTGGTGGTGTTTTGGAAGCTCTCGAAACAAATACTAAATTGGAATTTACTCCGAAATATCTCGATCAACTCAATGATAAACAAATTGATGACTTGCTAAGTAAATATTTTGACATTCGCTTAGAAAGTATTCATTGGGGAAGAAAAGCTCTTCAATTCAGCCAACGCGCAAATAATCAGACGAATGATCTTCAAGCCATTATTCAGGCAAACCAAGCAGCAATGCAGAGATTATATCCCTATGAGCGACCATCAATGTTTATCTTTTATGAAGCTCATTTACAAACAGAAGCGAAACTATTGCAGAAAGTCACTCAACTTTTGTGGTGCGACACACTTGACATAAAAATTAATCGCTTACCTGAAAATACTCATGGGCCGAAAGAAATTCTACCAGGAAAAGAGTTGAAGGCTAAAGAGCGATCGCAGAAGCGAATTGAAGCATGGGAATCTACTGCAAAACAGATTGCAAAGCTAAATCAGCCAATTTTCTGCTTAATAATGGCAAGAGAATTTTACCCAGATCCTAATAATCAAAAGAGTGTTAAGCATGATGATAAAGTTAATAAAACATCAACCCGTAAAGCATTAGCAATAGCTGGTGCTGCTGTGCAGTTTCTATTACCTATCGAAAAGACTCGGAAAGCAAATCATCTTAAACTTGTAGATTTTTTTCATCGGATGCAGTCAGCATTAAAAGATTTAATCTTTGCTCATTCTGGTCGCATTGATGATGTCAAAGAAAAAGTTGATAAGTATCTGCAAAATATTCCACAGGAAGCAAGACCAAAAGAAATTATTGCAATTACAATTGAACGTAAACAACAGGGTCGCGCTCGTGGCAAAATTGAAGATACATTTTTACCAATAGCAATCCGCCTCAATGTAGATACAGGTAAATGTGAATTTCGCTGTGCTTATAAAAAAGGTAATTTAGTAATCAGTCCTTGGATTAGTTTTTCTGCTGCACGAGCTTTTGTTGCTGAACTTACTCCCATCAAACTGGTTGATAAAATTGATAAAGATGAATCACGCAAGATTCGATTCATGGACTTTGTGAAACAGGTTGTTTCTGATTCGGTAGAAGAAGGTAAACAACCATTGATTATGATTGATTCTTCCAACTGTGTTCAACTATGGTCTTGGTTAGCTGATATTAGAATAAATGCTAATAGAATTAACCTTGGTTCGTATCAAGATATGCAAGTTAATTGGCAAGGCGCACGTATAATTCGCATACGCCAGGAAATTGCCCCTGGCATTATTGAGAAAAAATCTAGACATTTAATAGAGACTTCTCTAGAAGATACCAGAACTAAAGAAGAACTAAAAAAACTACCACCTGCACTAGAAATTCCTTCAGCATCTAGTGCAACTGGCTTATTTCGACTCAGTGCGACTAACCAAACTGGATGCGTAGCTTATCTATCTGTGGCTCGTGAACTACCACATCAATATACTCGTGGTCAAAGTTGCTATCGATCAACCTACAGTCTAGATAAAAAAACTAGGTTGCTCACTAAACAAGCTCCGTTTGCAGGTCGCTGGCCTACTCCCAATCCCCTTGAGATTGTCGTTACCTTGCGGCAACCAGAAGATAACCCTGACGATTTAGCAGCTTTTGTAGAGTCACTACGCTACGGCTTTGGTCACTACAGTGATTGGACAGCCTTACCTGCGCCCTTATTTTTTGAGCGCGTTGTGCGTGACTACATCAGCGATTTTACTATTGAAGATGATGAAAGCGAGGGTGATGAGGCAGATTCATAGACAGGATAAGTAGAATAAAGGTGAGTTGTATATTGTGCTTTTGGAATGTCTAGTGTGATGTTTTCATATCTACATACTTACGTATATTTCAAACATCAAATCTGATTCCTATAGATCAAAATAGAAATATAGCCTGTTGTTTCTCCAACCTTGAACCAAACCAACTCCGTGCGTAATTTGCAAGAAACTCACCTCAACCGCGCCCGTGCTAGTCTCAGACAAGCAATGTCCTGGTATGGATATCTTCGGAAACCAGGGCATTTATCATCTAATCCAGAATTGTCAGCTTTAGTCAAACCCGAAATAGAAGCTTTAACTGCTACACTCAGCAAGCTTGACGCTAACGTAATTAGAATTGCCGCCTTTGGTTTGGTGAGTCGTGGTAAGTCGGCGATCTTAAATGCTGTGTTGGGAAGCAAGATTTTGCAAACTGGCCCCCTCAATGGTGTAACTCAATGGCCTCGTTCTGTACGCTGGCAACCAGGGGGAAAGGTCATAGTAGAGTTAATTGATACCCCTGGATTAGATGAAATTCAAGGTGAGTCACGCGCACAAATGGCCAAAGATGTAGCGCGTCAAGCTGATTTAATTTTGTTTGTAGTATCTGGAGATATTACCCGCACTGAATATCAGGCACTTTTGGAATTACGACAAGCACAAAAACCCCTGATTTTAGTATTCAATAAAATTGATTTATACCCAGATACAGATAGGGCAGCTATTTATGAAAACTTACAGCAATTAGGTGCAGCAAATCCCCATACCCAGCCTCTGTTACCTGATGAAATTGTGATGGTGGCGGCAGAACCCGCACCAATGGAAGTCCGGGTGGAATGGCCTGATGGGAATGTGAGTTATGAATGGGAAACACCCCCGCCACAGGTAGACGAACTCAAGGAAACTATTTTAAATATTCTCAATCGGGAAGGGCGATCGCTATTGGCATTAAATGCACTGATTCAAGCACGGGAAGCCGAAGCTGCGATCGCTCAAAAAACTATCGATATCCGCGAACAAGAAGCAGAAGATATCATTTGGAAATTTACCAAATATAAAGCCTTAGCCGTCGGTTTAAATCCCATAGCTTTCTTCGATATTCTCGGTGGTAGTGTGGCTGATTTAGCTTTAATTCGCGCCTTAGCTAGATTGTATGGTTTACCGATGACTAGCTATGAAGCCGGGAGAATTTTAAAAACGATTTTATTCAGTTCAGGGAGTTTATTATTAGGAGAATTAGGTAGCAGTTTTCTATTAGGATTAGGTAAGAGTACGGCAGCATTAACTAGTGGTGATAACCCGATTAATATGACTGCCTTTGCTGGTAGTGCGATCGCTCAAGCAGGCATTGCTGGTTATGGTGCATATTCTGTAGGTAAAGCCGCCCAAGTCTATCTAGAAAAAGGCTGCACTTGGGGACAATTGGGTGCTGATACCGTTATTCAAGAAATTCTCTCTCAAGTTGACAAAAATACGATTCTGTATCGGCTGCAACAAGAATTAAACATGAAATATTGAGATTAAATAAAAGATATTGGCTGAATTGTTGTTGTGATTGATAGTTGGTCAATTAATATCAAATTCCTCTGATAATCGCCCATAAATCCAATTTTGAGTGCAACATAAAAGAAGTGACAATTATTAGCTAATGACCGGACAGGAATTACTAAGAAAAGGTGTTGAAAACTAGAACGGTATTCACCACTACATCTTTTAGTCAGCCTATCTAAACTAGGAATATCAGCTTTTAATCACATTTTGATATCAGTCAACAGAGGCGATAAAGATCATGGCAGGAACTTTCAGCATAGGTTTAAATACTGTTAACTCTGACCACAATGGGATTACAGATTTAGAGAAAGCTATTTTAACAGCGATAGTCGAAGCCCGCGCCACCTGTGAGCAAAGTGGTGATAGTTCTTCTAATTGTGCTGTAGCCTGGGATATTGTGGAAGAATTACAAGCCGAAAAATCTCACCAAGCACAGGCTCAAAAATACAAAACCTCTCTAGATGAATACTGTGAATTACACCCAGAAGCTTTAGAGTGTCTCATCTATGATGTTTAAAGTGCTAACGGTTGATGGTTGACTGTTAACTGTTGATTGCACTTTTTCGGGGAAAATCAGCAATAGCTGATTGCGTCATTTGTTTGATACTACTTAAATCTGGCGGTGGTGTTTCGCTTTCTGTTCCCAACCACAAGAGATATTCAATATTTCCCGCCGGGCCGGTAATGGGCGACCAAGTTAAGCCTTTGTATTTCCAACCTAGTTCGTTAGCTACTCGCAACACCTGGAAAATAGCATCAGCTTGGTCAACGGGGTCGCGCACCACACCTTTTTTACCTACACGAGATTTCCCGACTTCAAACTGAGGCTTGACCAGCAACACTGCTTCACGAGGGGGTTGAGTTAGTCGCCAGACAGCAGGCAAAATCTTGGTTAAGGAAATAAATGAGACATCCACCACCGCCAAATCAGGAATCGGGTCATCTTCACCATATAAATCCCCTGGTTCTAGTTGTCGTAAATTTGTACGTTCCCGCAACTTAACCTGGGGATTGTTTCGTAAACCCCAGTCGGTTTGTCCATAACCAACATCAACGCCGTAAACTAATTTAGCTCCAGCTTGTAGTAAACAATCAGTAAAGCCGCCTGTAGAAATCCCACCATCCAAGCAAACACGCCCTGCAATGGGAATAGCAAATACATCTAAAGCCTTAGCGAGTTTATCACCACCACGAGAGACAAACCGCGATCGCTCTTTAATCTTAATTTGAGCCGCAACATCAACCTCTGTCCCAGGCTTATCAATTACCTGTTGATTAACCATCACTTCCCCCGCCTGAATTAGCCTCTGTGCTAAAGCGCGAGAAGTACATAAATCTAACTCTACTAATAAGGTATCAAGTCGCTGCTTAACCAATCTCACCTGCCAAAAACATTTTTAAAATACTACTACCACTCAAAACTCATTACTCAAAACTCATTACTCATTACTCATTACTCATTACTCAGCACTCACCACTATCTAAATCCTCCAAAAACGGCTAACCCGTAATACTTCCAAGGTACTGCTACAGTCTTAAATCCAGCCTGAGTCAGCATTTGCAGATGAGTGTCTAAAGTAGCAAGTTGGTCTTGACTAGAATATCCCTGTTGGCTGCTGTTACCAACTTTAGCGCGAATCTCTGTTAAATTAGTCCCTTGTTGGTTTGCCCATTCCTCTCGCGCCCCTTGATAAATTTCCGCTAGGGCTGGCGATTCGGGTAAAATTGGATCTGCATTCCAAAAACAACCATCTTGTTTGAGACTGGCAGCAATACGCTCAAATAATTTTAGCTTCATCTCATCCTGAAGATGGTGAATCGCTAAGGATGAAACACAAGCATCAAATTCACTACCAATATCTACTTTTTCTGGATTAATAGCCCATTCACCGAAATCTGCTTGTATTCCAGTCCATCTTTGTTCGTATCCGGCTGCGGTGATTTTATCTTGGGCAAATTGCAGCATTCGGGGTGAGTAATCTAAGGCAATAATTTGCGCCTCTGGACAGCGTTTGAGTACCTTGAGACTAACCTCACCTGTACCGCAACCTAATTCTAAAATGTAACGACTAGTAGAAGGCAGACAACGGGTAAGAACATCTAGTATTTCATCATATCGTGGCAATAAATGCCTAATCCCGTTATCAAAATCAGCAGTATTGGTGAATACTTCTCCAGGAAATAGCTGTGACATAGTTGCTCTAATCAGGTACTCCACCTATTTTTTCTCAAACATTGAACACTTACACAAACAATAGCTGAAAATCAGAGTAGTCTGACCTCAGTTTCTGCTATTTCTACTCTCATTTTGACTAGCAATGTGGATATTAACTCATAATTAGAGGTAGCCACTCATGAGGAGATTCTCGATTCCCATTCTTGGGAAACAATATGCTACAGCTAATCACTATCATCTTTGTTGTAATTCTAGGTTCAGCGTTGTGTTCTAGTATAGAAACCGCGCTGTTTTCTGTTTCTACCCTCAGGGTCAGACAATTAGCACAATCAAATAACCCGTCAGCCGTTGCGCTATTGGCGATTCGGGAAAATATGAATCGCCCAATTGCAACCATTGTGATTCTCAATAACATCTTTAATATTATTGGCAGTATCGTCACAGGTGGCGTTGCAACTCAAGCATTAGGATCACAGTGGTTAGGTGTATTTTCAGCTGTCTTGACTTTCTTGATCATCATTTTTGGTGAGATTATTCCCAAAACACTAGGAGAAAGGTATTGTGAACCACTGGCGATGCTAACTGCTATACCCATTACTGGGCTTTCTATTGTCTTTACACCCCTAGTATGGATTTTAGAAAACGTCACTGCACCCTTTTCTAAAGGTAAAAAAAGACCTACTACTAATGAGGCAGAAATCAAGCTACTTGCAAATATTGGTCAGCAAGAAGGGATCATTGAAAGTAATGAAGCGGAAATGATTCAGAGGGTGTTTAAACTCAATGATGTCACAGCTGCTGATCTGATGACCCCCCGCATTATGCTGACACATATTGACGGACATCTCACGATCGCCGAGGCGACGGCAGACATTATCGCTTCCCAGCATACCCGAATTATTGTGACGGATGACTCGATTGATCAAGTCATGGGTTTTACTTTAAAACAGGAATTACTCACTGCGATCGTTCAAGGGAATCAAAATAACCAAATTTCTACACTGACTCGCAAAGTTCGCTTCGTCCCTGAAGTCATTCAAGCAGATAGACTGCTAAAAAACTTCATCGAAGCCCGTGAACATCTAGCTGTAGTAGTAGATGAATATGGTAGTGTCGCCGGTGTAATCACTTTAGAAGATGTACTGGAAGTGATCACTGGTGAGATTGTTGATGAGACTGATAGAAGTGTTGATTTGCAAGAAATCGCCCGTAAAAAGCGAGAAAAAATGTTGCAATCTATTAGTAACAGTAATTCCTCTTGGAAATAATTTGTTGGTAATTGGTGATTGGTAATTAACGCGAGCTTTTCAGGAATGCAATTCATTAAAAGCTCACGTTAAAATACCTTTCTGGTGGTAAATTGGGTAGATAAATTTCTTCAAGCCTGGTAATTGCCTATAGAAAATCATAGACCCAATAATACAAGCAATACCATCAATCATTAATGTGTTAGGCGCACCTATATGACTTGCTAAGACACCACCTAATAAATTACCTACAGGTATCATTCCTAAAAACGACATTGTATACAAACTCATTAATCTGCCACGCTTATCTTCTTCTACAATTGTTTGTAGAAATGTATTACTAGCAGCTATTTGTAGAATTGTACCTAAGCCGACAAATAACATAGTAAATAGAGAAAATGGTAAAAATCTAGAGTTAGCAAAGGCAATCAAACCAACACCTAAAATTGCTGGTGCTATGGCAATTAATTTACCAATCCCTAAAATTGTTCTCCGTGTAGCTAAGTAAATGCCTCCAGATAATGCTCCTAGTCCTGAAGCTGCCATTAAAAATCCTAATGTTTCTGCGTTACCTGCTAATATTTTTTCAGCGAAAATAGGTACAATAATAGTATTTTGTAGTCCCATTAAACTGACTAAACTTGATAGTATTAAAATAGAACGAATGGGTGGAAAACTAAAGGCATATACAAATCCCTCGTGAATTTTTTGTAAGGGATTTCCTGGACTGACTGACATTGTCCAAGGTTTGATAGTCATCGCTAATAACCCAGCGATCACTGCAATATAGCTTAACCCATCAATTAAAAAACAGTAGGCTATCCCAAACTGAGCAATTAATAAACCACCTACAGCCGGGCCAATTAATCGCGCACCATTAACCATAGTTGAATTGACAGCGATCGCATTGGCTAAATCGTCTCTATGTTCTACTAGTTCTGGTACAAATGCTTGTCTAGCTGGTGCATCTAAAGCATTAATAAATCCTTGCAACAAGCTTAAGGCAATAATCTGCCAAATTTGGATCACCCCAGTAAATGTTAATGTGGCAAGCACTAACGACTGGATCATAGATAGTATCTGTGTACCAATTAAAGTACGATAGCGCGAAAAGCGATCTACAAAGACTCCGGCAAAGGGAGCAAGAAAAAAGTTAGGAATTTGGCTAGAAAACCCTACAATTCCCAGCATTAAAGGTGATTTTGTTAAATCATAAACTAGCCAAACTGTCGCTAGTTGCGTCATCCATGTGCCAATTAAAGAAATTCCCTGTCCTGCAAAAAACAACCGATAGTTTCTTGAGCTAAATACAGGTATTAGCCGCCATTTCTGATGATTCATGAATTATAAATATTTAGAGTACGTAATATATACGGCTAGAGTTTACAAATCTTTTTTTATGTAAGTAGGATTATCTGCAAAAAATTAGGGTATTCCTTCATCCAAGTGGATGATTCAGGAATAATATTTAAGAGAGGTTAGCGATCGCGCGATTGAGAAGTTGGGAAAAAATTTCCCGATCAGCAACAGGAATACCTTGCATGGCTTCCTCACGCACCTCAGCTGCGATCGGTGGTAATACAGTTTCTAGTTCCTTACCAGCATCAGTCAGCCAGATTCGCCAGATACGGCGATCGTGATTATCCCGTTCTCGACGCACTAAACCACGTTCTTCCATACGATCTAGTACACCAGTCAGTGTACCTCCCACTTGTTGAAGTTTCTCCCCAATACTGGAAGTAGGCAAACCATCTTCTTGCCACAAACAGCATAAAACCAGCCAATGAAATGGTGTTAAGCCAAAGGGTTCTAGCTTGTCAGTAAACTTGCGGGTAAGTAACTGTGAAAGTAGTTTGATTCTATAACCCAAGTTATAAGGAGCTAGGTTATGCTGCCATGACTCTGTAGTTAGAGAATGATCGGGTTCAACAATCATCGAAATATTTAGCGTGCGTAATATTTATTTTAAATTGATTTAATGTTTTTGGCAATTAAGAGTGCTGAGTTAAAATTGCTGTTAGCGTAGCGAGCCATAAGCCATACTTTTTAATACTCAGCACTCACTCAAAACTCAGCACTCACTCAAAACTCAGCACTCAGCAATCTTCCGCTTCTAATTCACTCCCTTAAGTTTGCGAGTGTTGTCAACTAAACTCTGAGCGAATTGATCAAATCTTTGAGAAAGCTTTTCATCTAAAATTTTACCTTCGGGACTGAAAGCACCATAAGCTTGTCCGATCGCAATTTGTTCTGGAATTACCCAACCGTGTACCCAACGCATAATCAACCGCAGATCATTTAAGGCGTTGCTGTTGGATTGACCACCCAGGACACTAATTAGTCCTGTGACTTTTCCAGACAATTCTTCAAAACTCATTAAATCCAGAGAATTTTTGATGACACCGCTAACACCGCCATGATATTCAGGGGTTGCTAAAACTAATCCATCGCTGTTGCGTACAGTATCACGCAACTTTTGAACATCAGGATATTCTGAATATTCTTTAGCTCCCGTGCAGAATGGTAATTGCAACTGTCGTAAATCGAGAATTTCTACCTCAGCACCTATTGCTTCTAGCCGTTGTGCTGCTACTTGTAAAGCCAACTGGGTGTAGGAGTTGGGTCTTAAACTACCGCCGATACCAACAATTTTTACCATAATTCACCCATCATTAAGTATTTATAAAATACGAAGTCATTACGACTATGCTGATCATCTTAACGATTTATTTTGCCACAGTCAAATTATTAGGGATTGGGGATTTTCTCTGCCTGCATCTTCTACCTCCCCTGCTCCCCCCGCTCTCTTACACCCCTGGCTCTTTTGGGAGTTAGACTAGATTAGATAAGTAGTAATTTCCAGTTATTGCAATTTTTGCGAGAAAAGTAGTCAAAAAAATATGCTCGGCCTACGGCAGCAGACAAAGGGTAATTTTTATGAAAAATCTTGCTAAGAAGGCATTGATGAAACAGCAATCACCAAAGCGCGTTGCATGGACTGGTGCGCTAGTAGCCAGTTTGATTATGTTACCGAGTATGTTTGGAGGTAATCTTGCTTTGGCACAAAAGACAGAGCGCGATTCTTTAACATATGGAAAATTAATCGAAAAAGTTAATCAAGATCAAGTCAGAAAGGTCGAACTGGATGAAACCGAACAAATAGCAAAGGTTTATTTAAAAGGTCAAAAGCCAGATGCGCCACCAATACAGGTGAGGCTTTTGGAGCAAAATACAGAGTTAATTAATAGACTCAAAGAAAAAAACGTTGATTTTGGTCAAGTATCTTCTGCCAATAGTAGGGCTGCGGTGGGGTTATTGATTAACCTCATGTGGATTTTGCCTCTGGTGGCTTTAATGCTGCTGTTTCTGCGTCGCTCTACCAATGCTTCTAGTCAAGCTATGAACTTTGGTAAATCGAGAGCGCGTTTCCAAATGGAAGCCAAAACTGGGGTGAAGTTTGATGATGTAGCTGGTATTGAAGAAGCTAAGGAAGAATTACAAGAAGTTGTTACCTTCTTAAAGCAGCCAGAAAGATTTACAGCTGTTGGCGCACGCATTCCCAAGGGGGTGCTATTGGTAGGACCTCCAGGTACAGGTAAAACTTTACTAGCAAAAGCGATCGCCGGGGAAGCGGCTGTACCATTCTTTAGTATTTCCGGTTCTGAGTTTGTGGAAATGTTTGTGGGTGTGGGTGCTTCCCGCGTCCGCGATTTATTTAAAAAAGCCAAAGAAAATGCCCCCTGTCTAATATTTATTGATGAAATCGATGCGGTAGGTAGACAACGGGGTACAGGTATCGGCGGCGGTAACGATGAGAGAGAGCAAACCCTCAACCAGTTACTAACTGAGATGGATGGGTTTGAAGGTAACACTGGCATCATTATTATTGCTGCTACCAATCGTCCTGATGTATTAGATGCAGCATTACTCAGACCGGGACGCTTTGACCGCCAGGTGATAGTTGATGCACCTGACCTAAAAGGGCGTGCGGAAATTTTGAAAGTTCATGCCAAGAATAAGAAAGTTGATCCTAGTGTATCTTTAGATGCGATCGCGCGGCGCACACCAGGATTCACTGGCGCAGATTTAGCCAACTTACTCAACGAAGCAGCCATTCTCACCGCCAGAAGACGTAAAGAAGCCATCACCATCCTCGAAATTGATAATGCTGTAGACCGGGTTGTGGCTGGGATGGAAAGAACACCACTAGTAGACAGCAAGAACAAACGCCTGATTGCTTACCACGAAGTCGGACACGCTTTAGTCGGGACTTTATTAAAAGACCATGACCCAGTGCAGAAAGTTACTATAATGCCACGGGGACAAGCACTAGGATTAACTTGGTTTACTCCCGGCGAAGAACAAGGTTTAATTTCCCGTTCTCAACTCAAAGCGAGAATTACAGCAACTTTAGGGGGACGAGCCGCCGAGGAAATTGTGTTTGGTCAGCCGGAAGTAACTACAGGTGCAGGCGGTGACTTACAACAAGTCACATCAATGGCACGCCAAATGGTCACACGTTTTGGTATGTCTGAATTAGGGCCATTATCCCTAGAAACTCAGAATAGCGAGGTATTTTTAGGTCGTGACTGGATGAATAAATCAGAATATTCTGAGGAAATTGCCGCCAAGATTGATTTACAAGTCCGCGAAATTGTCAAGGCTTGTTATCAAAAAGCTAAAGAACTCTTACAAGAAAACCGGGCGTTATTGGAACGTCTAGTAGATTTGTTGGCAGACGAAGAAACGATTGATGGTGACTTATTCCGCAAAATTGTGGCTGAGAATAATACACAATTAATTGATGAAAAGGTAGCTGTATCTTATTAAGAAGGTGACAGGTGACAGGTGACAGGTGACAGGTGACAGGTGACAGGTGACAGGT